>CAZGAM010000011.1:0-13918 GCA_964523685.1 uncultured Oscillospiraceae bacterium
CAAACAGCAGACGACCTGTTCTCTGTGGAAGCAGTACAGGCCCTTCCTATCCAAATACGATTGGTCAGACGGGTATTTTGTCTGCAGTATGGGGGAAGTGTCAGGGGCATCTATCCGACGCTATATCGAGAGCTGAGAAAGGCGGCTCTCCTCCCACCCCCTAAGGGCGGTGGGTTCCGAGTCGAAAGAACTTATGAAAAAGGAAAATAATCCCACTTTTTTTCGTATCATGATCGTATTGGGGATCATGTTATGCTTGGTTGTGGCGTGCGGCGCAACCGCCCATGCTGACTGTGAAGGAGCCGGTATCGTGACTGCATCGGCTTTGAACTTGCGTTCCCAGCCTTCTGAGGAAAGTTCGGTCATTAACTGCCTGCCCCAGGGGACTATAGTTATTGTCAACAGCAGCTTGGAGGGGTGGTATCAGGTCTCCTATAACGGTCAAAGCGGCTATATGAGCAAAGATTATCTCACTTTTTCCCAAAGTGCTTCTGGAAATTTCGGAAATGGAACCGTGACGGGAGATTATGTTAATATACGGTCCGGCCCATCCGCAGACTGTAGTGCAGTGGGGCAAGTCAATAAGGGAACGGTTCTGCCGGTCACAGGAGTGAATGGTGCCTTTTATCAGGTGAATTACAACGGCAGTACAGCGTATATCAGCAGCAGCTATCTCTCTCTGGGCGGTGGGACCCAGAGCGGGGGAACCTCATCCGAACAGTCTTCCACGGGGGAAACGGCATCGGGGACAGCGGTCATTATCGGGGACTATGTTCGCATGCGTGCCGGTCCGGGAACAGGATATGAAATCTTGGGATCCTATAACAGCGGGGACAAAATGGAACTGCTCGGAAAGAGCGGCGACTGGTACAATGTGCGCAGCAACGGTATACAGGGATATATATACGCACAGTATCTGTCAACATCCCCTGCCTCCAATGTAACTCCCATGGCGGATACTATGGCCTGGACTACAACGGGCGTTTATTTTCGGCAGGCCCCTTCTACAGATAGTACCAGCCTGCAGCTGCTGTATGCAGGAACGGCTGTGACGATCAATGGGAAAACGGGAGAGTGGTACCGGGTCCTGTACAACGGCACGACCGGTTTTGTTTACGGGATCTATCTTTCCACACAGGCACCGGCAGAGAATTTGCCTTCCACTACCAGTGCAGGACTCTCTATCGTGACAGAGGCAAAAAAATATCTGGGTGTGCGCTATGTTTACGGAGGTACCAGCCCTGCAGGGTTTGACTGCTCCGGATTCGTATATTATGTCTATAGGCAATGTGGGTATTCCATTACTAGAACGGCGACAGCCCAGAGCAGAATTGGCAGCCAGGTGTCGCGGTCGGCGTTACAGCCGGGAGATATTATCATCTTTACCAATGGTGCCAGAAGCGCGATCGGGCATGCTGGAATTGCGCTGGGGGATGGAAGGTTTATCCATGCCTCATCAGGGCAGGGAAGGGTAACGATATCTTCTCTTTCGGACAATTATTATAATACACGGTTTTATTGCGCCAGACGCGTTGTATAAGGTATCGAAAAATTCTGAAAGCGCCCGACCCGGTGGGTCGGGCGCTTTCCTGGAAACAGGAGGCAGCAGCCTATATCGCGAAGTTGGCTGGCAAGCTGGTTCCAGGAAAACGCGGAATGGCCTGCAGGGGATGGCTGTGGCATGCGGCAGCCGGATCTCCGTAACCGGGTGAAAGGATGTCCTATGCGGAAAAGGCATATCCGGATCCAAGCAGGTCAGCTGCCCCTGCATACGACCCGGGAGTTTGTGACTGTCCTATTATTAGCCGGTGCGTGACGCCCTATCGCAGGCGGACAGCGCTGCCTGCAATCAGGGGCTGCCCGGCTGCTCGACTGCCCTGCAGGCAGATCCACGACACCAAGGTATCCGCAGATCTGGTTATTTCGCCTTTTCGATGGGGCAGCACGGGCGTGGTATACCGAAGATCGATGTAAAGGACATCGCCGCCATGGCTCCTCTCAGAGGAGATCGAGAAACGCCCAGCGGGAGTTTCTCCCAGAGCCTGCGGCAGAAGGCTTGCTTTCCAGGTGTTCCGATCCTGCATGGTAGGCTTTGCTCCTATCGCTGTGCCCGAATCCGGCAGAATTCGTTTCTTCGCTATTGCCTGTTACGGCTGGTACGAAAAAGAAAAATAGCAGGCACCTCCCAAAATTCAGAAAGGAGACGGCGTTCCACCCCTCGTTCAGAACGAGGGGTATCCTGATAAAAAATCATGATGAAAGGAAAACAGGGCCTGGAAGTTCTCTCTCCTGCAGGCGATCGGGAGAAGCTGATGGCAGCGGTTGCCTATGGGGCAGATGCCGTTTACCTGGCAGGGCCCGGGTACGGGATGCGGGCAGCTGCCGGATGCTTTGAGGAAGAAGATCGAGCCTGGGCCGTGCAGTACTGTCACAGGCACAGCGTTCGTGTATATGTGACTGTCAATACGATTCCCAACGACAGCCAGATGGATGCTCTGCCTCCCTATTTGGAGAGTCTGGAGGAAGAGGGGGCAGATGCTCTGATCATCACCGATTTGGGCGTGCTCTCCCTTGCCAAGCGCTACGCGCCACACATCGCTGTCCATATCAGCACCCAGGCAGGTGTCATGAATGCGGCAAGTGCCGCCATGTTCTATAATCTGGGTGCGTCGCGGGTGATCCTGGCCAGGGAGATGAGTCTGGAACAGATTGCAGAACTTCGAAGGCGGGTACCGTCTGAACTGGAACTGGAGGCATTCTGCCATGGCGCGATGTGTGTATCCTTTTCCGGGCGCTGTGTGCTCAGCAATTATCTTACCGGCCGTGATGCGAATCAAGGCGCCTGTGCGCAGCCCTGCCGCTGGAAGTACAGGATACTGGAAGAACAGTGGCCCGGCGAAATGATGGACCTGACGGAAGACGGAGGAACATACCTTTTCAACTCCCGGGATCTTTGCATGATTGACCATGTGGCAGAATTGCAGAGAGCGGGAGTGACAAGTTTGAAAATCGAGGGGAGAACCAAGTCATCTTACTATGTGGCAGCGGTTACCAGCGCCTATCGCCATGTGGTTGATGCTGTTGCTGGCGGAAAAGATCCGGATCCCCGCTGGAAAGAGGAAGTGCATGCGGTCAGTCACCGTCCCTACTCTACCGGATTTTATTTTGGTCAGCCTGGCCAATATACCGAGGACGCCTGCTATTTTTCCCGTTATGATGTGGTAGCAGTGGTGGTATCCTGCGACGAACAGGGGAGAGCTGTGGTCAGTCAGAGAAACCGATTCAGTCCCGGAGAGGAGCTGGAGCTTCTGATGCCGGGAAAACTTCCGGTCCGTTTTACGGCGGGTACGATGACAGACGGACAGGGAACGGCTGTGGAGGCGGCGAACCATCCCAAAATGGAAGTGCACCTGACTCTGCCCGCGGCAGCCCCTGCGCTGTCCTTCCTACGTCGACTCCGAAGGGAAGACAAACAGGGCCACAGGGCAGATCCTTCGTGACCCGGTTTGCCGTATCCCTGGCATTTCCTTTCGCCAAGCAGGAGCAGGGCTCGAGAACTGCGCGAGAACAACCTTTACAAGTTGAGCCGAGCATGCTATCATTGGACCGAAAGTTGAGGTGCTCATCATGCGCGATGAAGTGCAAATAGATGTCACTGTGTGTGTCATTTTCCTCCCGATACCTCAAAGTGAAACAAGATTGAGCACCGATTGTTTAGTCAAATCACAAACAATTGGGGGGCGACCTTTAGAATCTCTGCAAATTATTGTGAATCTCCTCGCGGCAGCAACTACAACTGCTGGTCTTACCGCTCCTTGCAGAACTGACCCCGCCATCTCTCAAGCGGGCATGAAAGCGACAGAGGCAGATCCAGCAGCCCGAAATTTGTCGGGGGTGAATTTCATCCAGACTGGAACGATACGATATGGGCAAATCACCCCTCTCATTGCATGATTTCTCAGTGTTCGCTGCAGACCTGAAAAATGAAAAACTTCAAATAGCTGGAATCTTCCGCCCCCAGCAGGATCGGATGATCTGGGCTCTGGGTTCGAAATTCTACCTGCCGCAGACGTTTTCGCACATTGTTGGCTGCCTGTGTGACCGTCTGGGCAAACAGAGAAGCGTCCACAAAATGGGAGCAGGAGCAGGTCGCCAAATATCCCCCGTCCCGCACCAGCTGCAGCGCACGAAGGTTGATCTCCCGATATCCTTTTACTGCGTTTTTCACCGCTCCCCGGCTTTTGGCAAAGGCGGGCGGATCGAGAATGACCACGTCATACTTTTCCTTTTCCCGGATCAGAGCGGGCAGAAACTGGAATACATCGGCACATTGAAAGCGGACCTGGCTCTGCATGTGGTTGAGGGCGGCGTTCTCCTCCGCCTGGGCAATGCTGACAGGGGAGCAGTCTACACCCAATACAGTACGGGCTCCGCCAAGTACCGCATTGAATGCGAAAGAGCCCGTATGGGTAAAACAGTCTAGCACTTTTGCGCCATGACAGACAGTTCCAACGGCTCTTCGGTTATATTTCTGGTCCAGGAAAAAGCCGGTTTTCTGCCCCGCTTCCACATCTACCAGGTACCGTATGCCGTTTTCTGTGATCTCTACCTTCGGATCAAAAGGTTTTCCCAGAAAGCCCTTGACTCTGGGTAGTCCCTCCCTCTCCCGCAGTGGGGAGTCGCTGCGCTCATAGATGCCTCGGAGGGGGATCCCATCCGCGGCGAGGATCTCCCGCAGAAGATCTATGATGGTGCTTTTCAGCCGATCCATACCCAGCGCCAGACACTGAATGACCAGGACGTCCGAGAACTTGTCCACCACCAGACCGGGGAGAAAGTCCGCCTCTCCAAAAATCACGCGGCATGCCCCTGTGTCCACGGTGCGCTTTCGGTAATCCCAGGCGTTTTGGATCCGCATGCGGAAAAAATCCCGGTTGATTACCGTGCGCTCGTCCCGGCTCAGGACCCGTACGCGCAGTTTGGAATGGGAATTAAAAAAGCCCTGGCAGAGAAACCGTCCCTTCCAGTCTTGAACGGTAAGGATATCTCCATCCTCACAGAGGCCCTGCACAGAGGCAACCTCGTTATCATAGATCCAGGGGCCGCCGGCTTTCAGGGCACGGCCCTCTCCTTCTTTCAGGGTCATGATGGCATGGTTCATTTTTGTCAAACTGACTCCTTTCCGCAGGCGTTCGCGGTCCATGGGTCCTTCCATCGAACCCCTCTTGGCCGGAGAGTGCCTGGATGCAGGCCGCAGGGCCCGGTCGGCTGGATGGCCAGCCTGTTTTGGCGGAACAGCCGGAGGAGCGGAAGAAAGTGGTCCTCCCGCGCCGATTCCCGGAAAAAACACCCCTAATATGGCAGATCCTGCGGGCAGAAAGGCAGGAACCGCCCGGGCACGGGAGATTTCCCTGCCGCGGGGATTGGCAAAAAAAGGGGTATTTGTTATAATGCAGAGAGGCGAGTTCCGAAAAAAGGCCTGTCCCACCCCCGCACAGCGGGAAGGCAGAGACAGGTCGCGCCGCCAGGAGGCTTTTGCATGGAGGAACAAAAATTCAGGGTTGTGTCCCCGTATGAACCGGCTGGGGATCAGCCGGAGGCCATCGAGGCCCTGGCGGATGGGCTGCAGTCCGGTTTGGAAGAACAGGTGCTGCTGGGCGTCACCGGCTCGGGGAAGACCTATACCATGGCGAAAGTGATCGAAAAAGTACAGCGGCCCGCTCTGGTTCTGGCCCATAACAAGACGCTGGCGGCGCAGCTTTGCGCGGAATTCCGGGAATTTTTCCCGGACAATGCCGTAGAGTATTTTGTGAGCTACTATGATTATTACCAGCCGGAGGCATATATTCCGCACACAGATACATTTATTGAGAAGGATGCCTCCATAAACGATGAAATTGACCGTCTTCGCCTGAGCGCTACCGCTTCGCTGCTGGAACGGCGGGATGTGATCGTCGTCAGTTCTGTCTCCTGCATCTATGGCCTGGGAGAGCCGGATGACTTTGCGTCCATGATGGTCTCCCTGCGGGTGGGAATGGAAATTCCCATGGAGGAAGTGCTGCGCAAACTGGTCGCCATACGCTATGAGCGCAACGACATTGCCTTTGAGCGCAATAAATTTCGTGTCCGGGGCGACACGCTGGAAGTATGGCCGGCCTATTGGAAGGATACCGCTTTGAGGGTAGAGTTTTTCGGCGAGGAGATCGATCGGATCAGTGAAATCAACACCGTCACAGGGGTTCCCGTGCGGAGGCTGAATAATATACCCATATGGCCTGCCAACCACTATGTGACGACCAAAGAAAAAATGGAGGCAGCCATCGTTCAGATACGCAAAGAACTGGAAGAGCGCCTGGCGTGGTTTGAGGAAAACGGAAAGCTTCTGGAGGCTCAGCGCCTGAAGCAGAGGACAGAGTACGATATAGAAATGATGCAGGAACTGGGCTATTGCTCAGGGATTGAGAACTACTCCCGCATTATCTCCGGCCGGGCGCCGGGTACGGCGCCGATGACGCTGATGGATTATTTTCCCGAGGATTATGTACTTTTTGTCGACGAGAGCCACGTGACGCTGCCGCAGGTGCGGGCCATGTATCACGGCGATCGGAGCCGGAAGGAGAATCTGGTGGAATACGGTTTCCGTCTGCCCTGCGCGTATGACAATCGGCCGCTTACTTTTGAGGAGTTTCAGTCCAAGGTCCATCAGGCGATCTATGTCTCCGCTACCCCGGGAGAGTTTGAGCGCAGCAGAGCAGGGCAGGTGGCAGAGCAGGTGATCCGGCCTACGGGCCTGTTGGATCCCGTCATTGAAGTACGACCGGTGGAGGGACAGATTGATGACCTGATCGGCGAGATCAATGAAAGAGCCGCGAAAAACCAGCGTACCCTGGTCACAACGCTCACGGTGAAAATGGCAGAGGATCTGACAGCCTACCTGCTGAACGCCGGCATCCGCACCCGCTATCTCCACCACAATATCGATGCCATAGAGCGCACGGAGATTATCCGGGATATGCGCCTGGGAAAATTTGACGCCCTGGTTGGTATCAACCTGCTCCGGGAGGGGCTGGATCTGCCCGAGGTGTCTCTGGTCGCAATCCTAGACGCGGACAAGGAGGGATTTCTCCGCAGTGAGACCAGCCTGATCCAGACGACAGGCCGTGCCGCCCGCAACGCAGAGGGAAAGGTCATCATGTACGCGGACACCGTGACCGCCTCCATGCAGGCCGCCATACAGGAGACAGACAGGCGCCGCGCCAAGCAGAAGGCATATAATGAAGCCCATGGGATCGTCCCCAGGACCATCATCAAAGATGTCCGAGATCTGATGGATCTCTCCTCCGGCGGGGCAGAAACCGGTGCTCCGGCCCAGGACGAGGGGAAAATGACGGCCGCCGAACGGCAGAAAGAGATTGAAAAACTGGAAAAGCAGATGCGCAAAGCCGCCGAGATGCTGGAGTTTGAATATGCTGCGGTCCTTCGGGACCGGCTGATTCAGCTGCGGGGCGAGTCATAGGATTGCCTTCAGCGCTCCTTGCAGCGGAAAAACAGAGCGACCGTGCCCGGCCCGGCATGGGAGCCCGTCACCGGTTCATAACAGACGGTGGTGATCTTACCCGTGCAGCCTGCCTCGCGCACCTTGCTTTCTACCAGTGCCGAATCCTCCGCACAATCCGCGTGCGCCAGACCGACATCGGCGCTGTGATCTGAACAGAACTGACGGTATCGATCCACAAGCGTTTCCAGGGAACGGCGCCGACCCACATTCATGGAACGCAGGATAATATGCCCGTCCGGATCGCCAAACAGGATAGGTTTGACATTGAGCCTGTTGCCCACCGCCGCCACAGCGTTGTAGATTCTGCCCCCGCGGTGCATATATTCCAGACTGTCTACCGTAAAAATCTGGTACAGATGATCCCGCTCATCCAGAGCCGCAGCGACAGCGGCCTCATAGTCCTGTCCCTCCTCCTGGGCATGCGCTGCGCGCAGCACACACATTCCCTCTCCGTAAGAGGCGGCTTTGGAGTCGATAACCGTGATCTTCCGCTGGGGAAATTCCTCCTGCAGGTCCGCGGCAATGGATTTGGCCAGTCCGACCGTTCCGCTGATGCCGCCGGCTATTCCGATAAAAAGGAGGTCATCCCCCCGTTCCAGGACAGGCCGGAACGCGTCCATAAATACACTGGGCCCCGCCATGGAGGTACGGGTCCGTGCCCCGGCCCGCATGGCATCATAAAAGGCCTTGCCGTCAAAATGGTACCAGTCGTCCATCACCTGATCATTTACATAAATATAAATGGGGATTATGCCGATCTGGTACTGGTCTAATTGTTCAGGTGGAAGATTAGATCCATAATCCGTGAAGATTTTGTACATGGTAATACCTCCCCTTTATGCCTATTTATTATAACGCTTGCAGGCGGCAAGAGCAAGATATCTTCTAGTTGTGCGGTTTCTCTTTTTCCAGCGCTGAATTCTCTTTATCGTAGAGTCTCTTTTGTGAGAGACGGGGAGTACAAGACTGGCCGGAAGCCCCTGCAGTTGCCGAAAAACTGGCATTCTTTCCCCACTTTTCCTGCAAATTTGGCCATTTTCTGCTTAAAAAATGGGAAGAGCCGAATCCTGCTGAAAAGCGGTTTTCGTGCGGGAGAGAGGCACTCTACGAATCGGAGAGTGGCTGCAGGGGGGAAAACCTGTCAATTTCCAGCTCGTAGAGACCGGACCAGAGCAATTTCCTCCGCATAGCCCGCGTCGTCGCAGGGGGTTTCCAGAATGAAGGGCAGGTTTTCCAGGGCCGGGTGGTTGACCAGGCGACGGATGGCCTCCAGGGGTATGTGTCCCTCCGTAAGGCGGGCATGGCGGTCCTTGTGGGAGCCCAGATCGTTGCGGGAATTGTTCAGGTGAACCGCTTTGAGCCGGTTGAGTCCTATGATCTGGTCGAACTGGCTCAGCACTTCATCCAGGTGGTGGACAATATCATATCCGGCGTCCCAGACATGGCAGGTGTCCAGGCATACGCCCAGCTTTTCAGTGAGCTCTACCTGGTCCAGGATGTTCCGGATCTGTTCAAAGCTGACAGCAATTTCCGTGCCCTTCCCCGCCATGGTTTCCAGCAGGACGGTAGTTGTCATATCCGGAAAGAGTACCTGGTTGAGAAGCTGCGCGGTTTTTTCCATCCCCGTCTCGGGCCCCTGGCCTACGTGGCTGCCGGGGTGAAAATTATAGTACTGCCCCGGCGTGTTCTCCATCCTCCGGAGGTCATCCTGGAAAGCGGACAGGGCGAAATTGCGCACACTCTCTTTCTGCGCACAGGGATTGAGCGTGTAGGGGGCATGGGCCACGAGCTGGTCAATATCCTTTTCCCGGCAGAAACAGGCAAAACGCTGCAGATCCTGGGTGTCGATCTCTTTGGCAGCTCCGCCCCGGGGATTTCTGGTAAAGAAGGCAAAGGTATTGCCTCCCAACTGTTCAATATGCCGGGCCATGGCTTCGTATCCTCCGGAAGAGGAGATGTGACATCCGATACGGAACATATATACAACCCCTTTCTATAGAATGGATAAGTCGCCGCAGAGAAGATCCGCTGCCGTATTCACGCTGACCTGACAGCGAGCGCGCAGGCTTCTGGCGGAGGCGGAAAGATGCTCTCCATCCAATAGCATGGTGCAATCCGCCAGGTCCTCCAGACCTGCCTCCGTCACGTTCTGCAGATCGATGCAGGGGAGGGAAGCCTCCCGGCAGAACGCATCTACCTTCGGGTCATAGCTGATTCCCGCCGCGGGAATCCCCTCCCGCAGGGCAAAGATCAATCCATGCAGGCGAATGGAGAACACAGCACTCATGCGGCTGATGCGCCTGACATCCGAGGTTACCTGCAGAGGAAGGGAGGTATCCCCCAGATTGGTACAGACGGACCGCACAGCCTTCCGGTCCTCCGGCGCAAGGCAGAAAAAAACAGGAGACAGCTTATAGCGCCGCCATACGTACTGCACCATGGCGGCTAATTCCGGAACATGCTGCCCAAATGCGGGCCAGAGCCGGAAAATAAAAGCAGCCTTATGTTCCCGGACTCCTCCCAGGGGAGGAAGAGACAGGACAGGATCCGCGGATAAGAGCAGCCGGGGCTTCTGCACACCCCACTGCTGCAGGGTGAGCAGACTCTCCCTGTCCCGCACGGTTATGGCATCGGCGTACAGATTCAAATAGCGAACTGTCTGCTGACGGTGCTTTTCTGCGTGGATCGGGCCAATGCCTACCCCGTACAGCTGGGTGAGGCAGCCCAGTGTTTTGGCCAGGCGAAGAAGAGTTAAATAATACCAGAGGTTCCGGCTGCTGGTTACATCCTGCAGAAGACTTCCCCCGCCCAGAAGGAACACTCTGGCACGGCCCATCGCCTGAAGCCACCGGTATAGGCGAAGACGGGATATGCCCAGGGCGGATCCGGGAAGATTTTTGGCTGTCTGCTTTGCTTTGCGGGACACGACGGTGAGGGGGAGCTGCAGATCGATCCGGCGCAGATCTTGCGCTATGGCCAGGATCGTGGCCTCATCGCCGGCATTGCCCATGCCGTAGGAGCCGGCTATGACCACACCCCGCCTTTCTTCCATCGATTTTTGAAGCCAGCTCAGCATGGATTGTTTCCTCCCAATTCAGTTCCTGCGAAGGCGGTGCAAGAGGGACAGGGGAGAAGATGGACGAGTTCCGCCATCCCGGTCCGGTCCTCACAGGTCGAAAAAGCGCAGGGCGTTGGTGAGGCAGACACCCTGGACAATCATTTTCAACAGCGGCTCATCGCAGGGAAATTCTCCCCTCTCCACCCAGGAACCCAGAACCCGGCAGAAAATCCGCCGGAAACAGGTGTGAGGCGCATAGGGCAAAAGAGTGCGGCTGCTGTCCGGCAGCGCTGCAAAATTGCCCAAAATCCCCTCCTCGGCCAGGGATCGAAAGAGCGTCTCCGGAGAGCCTGCGTGCACGGGGCCCAGGTAACTGCCGTACTGGATTTTGCCGGGAAAGCCGCCGGAAGGCGCCGTGCGCAGAAAAAGATCCAGCGATGCACTATCCCCCGGCCATACGGAGGGGAGAAGGGTGCGGGGACACTGATCCTGGCGAGTCAATTCGGACAGAAGGGCCCCCGCCCCCTGGAGAAAGGCACGGCGTGGGGAAAGCCATCCGGATGGCGGAAGGTCCCCCGGCTGGTATGCCCCCGCAGGGGGAGCATGGAGGACCATTACCAGGCCCAGACGGTGGTATTCCCGTCCCAGATGCAGAAGAAGGAGACTTTGATACGCCTGCTCTTCTTCCCGGGTAACCGGTTCTCCCGCTATGGCCTTCTGGTAGGCGTGTTCCGCCTCTTTCCGATCCAGCCGCAGGGAGGGACCTTTCAGGATCTGACTGGCAGAGCGGCAGCCGAGAGCCTGAAAATCAGCCAGCTTTTCGCTCAGCACGGCGAGGACGTCTTCCAGGCAGGTCAGGCGGGTCCGACCCGCCGCTCCGGCCAGGCTGGCCATATAGGAGGAAAAACCCCTGTCCTGAATATCGAGAGCTCTGTCCGGGTGGAACACGGGCAGCACTTGAAAAGAGAGGGAGGCATCTAGCCTGTTGTACCAGGACAGATCCTCTGTCGGATCGCTGACGGCGGCTGCCGCTGCGGTATGCGAGCGCTTTAGAAGCCCCTGGATGGTCAGTTCGGGATCCGACTGCAACTTTTCGCAGGTCATGGCCCAGAGGTCATCCAGACAAGCGGGGGAGAAAACCCCTTCAAAGCCGAAAAATTGGCGAAGTTCCATCTGACACCAGAGGTAAATCGGATTTCCGGCAGCCAGAACCACCGTTTCCGCGAATTTCTCCAGCCGCTCTTTAGCGCTGCAGGGGCCTGTGACGTACATCTCCCCGACGCCGTTGGCCCGCATGAGCTGCCGCTTGTCCGGGTCGCCGGCATCGATGCCGGCATAGCTGCCGCTGCCAAGCCAAAGCTGCGTCAAATCAGAGAGCCGCCGGTTTTCCCAGATCTCCCGGGCGGAGAGCCGGCCGGAGCCATCCAAGCCGGACAGGAGCGGCAGGGGCTGTGCGTAGTCAAAATACAGATGCCTGGCGGTATCAGATTCCAGCAGGAAATCATCCGCCAGAAAACGCTTGGGAACACCCACCGGGGAGTCACCTCTTTTCTTTTTGCCTCCCTGACCGGCCGCACCGCGGTCCCACCGCCCCCGGGAAGGGGCAGAGCGGAGGGAGAGCTTCGGTTGAAGCCATCCCGGCGGACCAGGGGCCGGGTCTTCCTGATTTTACACGCAGAAATCACAGACAAGGAGGGGATACGAAAACTTGATAACCAGAATCTATTTGATACGCCACGCGGAGGCGGAGGGCAATTTGTACCGGAGACTCCAGGGACAGCAAAATACCAATCTCACCCGGAAAGGACGGCTCCAGACCCAGGCCCTGGCGGAGCGGTTCCGGCAGGAGCCCCTTGACGCACTCTGGTCCAGTGACCTGATCCGGGCCCAGTCCACTGCCAGTGCGATTCGAAAGGTTCAACCCCAGCTGGAACTGCACACGGATCCCGCCCTGCGGGAGGTGTGTCTGGGCTGCTGGGAGGACACCTGTCTGGGAGAGGTCAAGGCAAAGTATGCCCAGCAGTATCAATGGTTCACAACGGATCCAGCCCGCTGGCAGGTGCCGGGGTCGGAGAGTCTGCAGTCAGTGGTTGAGCGCCTGGAAGGAAAACTGCGGGAGCTGGCGGCCCGGTACCCCGGCTGCACGGTTGCGGTGGTCAGTCACGCTTTCGCCATTCGCGCCGTGATCTCGCATATCGCCGGCATCCCGTTTGCTCAGCTTCCTTTCAGCGACAACACCTCCGTCACTACCCTGGAGGCGGAGCAGGGAGCGCTGCGGATGGTGCAGTACGGGGACGGGTCCCACCTGCTGAGCCTGGGAAAATCCCAGGCGGGCAAGCCGCCGGAAGGCATGGAAATTCGGGAAGAAGGAGTGTTTGAACCGCTTGCGCTGCCGGAAGAGGAGACCTTTTATCTCGACTGTTATCAGGACTCCTGGATCGCCAGTCATGGCAACACCCAGGGATTTCAGCCCATTCTCTATCTGAGCGAGGCTGCCTGGGTGTCCCGGAAGGACAGCCGCTGCCTGGTGAAACTGCTCTGCCGCGGTGCCCCGGTGGGGCTTCTGGAACTGGATCCCAGCCGGGACGCGGAGCAGTCCGCCGGCTGGATCAGTCTCCTCTGGGTGGATCAGGCACACCGGCGGCGTCACTTTGGTGTGCAGCTGATGGGCTATGCCGTGAGTTTTTTCCGTAAAATGGACCGGCGGGAGATCCATCTGCACGTGTCGCAGACCAACGCAGCCGCCCTGGCCTTTTATCAGGATTTGGGATTCACGGTGCGGGAAGAGCGCCAGGGAGCGGGCGGACCGCTCTATCTGCTGGCGATGGACATCGAGCCCAGGGTGTGGAACCTGCCATGAGAGCCGCTCCTCTGACCATGGATACGCCGCCCCGGGTGGAGCGATTCCACCTGGGACCGGACCGGCGGATCGTGGCTATTTCGGATATTCACGGGAACCTGCCCTATCTGATTGGTCTGTTGGCAAAATGCGCGCTGACGGACCGGGATGTGATTGTGCTGGTGGGAGATCTGCTGGAAAAAGGACCGGATAGTCTGGGCACACTGCGCTATGTGATGGACCTGAGCAGACAGCGGGAGGTGCATACGGTGTGCGGCAATTGTGATTTCTGGCAGAATTTCTGTGATCTGCCGGAAGATCCGGAGCAGAACGCCTTCTATCTGCGATATCTGGTGGGGAAAAACCGGGGATGGGGAGATGGCCTCATCGCGCAGATGCTCCGGGAGCAGGGCATGGAAATTTCCTGGGATATGGATCTGACGGAGGCCAAGCAGATCATTCG
>CAZGAM010000011.1:13928-23584 GCA_964523685.1 uncultured Oscillospiraceae bacterium
CGGGAAAAATACCAGCCGGAGTTGGATTTCCTTCGGCAGCTGCCCCACATTCTCCAGACAGAGCAGTATGCCTTTGTCCATGGCGGCATGGTGCCGGAAAAAGGGGCTTTTGCTTGCATGAAGCTGGACGCATACCGGCAGGTGGCCAAACCGCAGAAGAAGTGGACCGTGGTGGGCCACTGGCCCTTAGTGCTGTACCACGAGGACATAGTGGATGCAAGGCCCCTGGTGGATCCGGACCTGCGGCTCATCAGCATTGACGGCGGCTGCGTATTGAAGGATGACGGGCAGCTCAATGCCTTTTTCCTCCCGGATATGACCTGGACAAGCTACGACAGTTTCCCCACAGCCAGGGTAAAAACAGCCCAGAGGGAAAATCAGCGCCACTGGTATATTCGCTATGGGGATAATGAGGTGGAGATTCTCTCCGAGTCGGAGGGATTTTGCCGGGTGCGCCATGTGCGAACGGGATACGAGATGGACAATGTGCCTGTCGATTTCCTTTTAAAGCGCTGCGGCAGCCGGGCGGCGCTGAACGATATCACGGATTATGCCCTGCCTCTGCAGGCGGGGGAGGAGATTTCTGTCGTGCGCAGAACCAGCCGGGGCATCCTGTGCAAAAAAGAAGGCATATCCGGCTGGTATTATGGGGAGCTGGAGGACTGACACCGTATACGGTGCGCTGTCAGTATTTTCCGGGGCTTGTCAGTGAGACAAAGAAGGGATGACTTTCAGGTATTATGTACTGGACAAGGTGGAACCTGAAGGAGAGAGGGTGGACAGAGGAGCTCATCCGGGAAAAGTTATGGGATCAGGGCGGCGAGTATCCGGCATCGCTGGTGGTGGCGGCGGAAAAGGAGCCCTGGTTTCGGAAGGCAGTTGCCGGCAATGAAAAGGCACGGACCGTTCGAAGCAAATCAGGGCGTACACTGGAAAATACCAAACCGCGCCTGGACAGGGGACTCACTTACCGAAAAATTCAGCCGGCTTTAGACTGGACGGCGGAAACACTCTCCCGGGCATGGGAACAGGCAAACCACGGCACCGGGCCGGCAGCCATGCTGGCGGAACTCTATCACCGGCAGATCCTGAAGAAGATAGCCCAAGCCGGCTATGCAGTGAGCGTGGATCAGACCGCGAAAAACGATCTGGAGGCATTTCTGAATGTGGAGCAGGCCGGAAAGGAAAAAACTCTGGCTGCTCTCAAAAAGCTGATCCACACGGCGGTTTGGATGGGAAATCACCAAAACGAACCGCTGGTGGCAGAGACGGTGAAGAGGTATCCTGCTCTGGTCCTGACGGCAGCGGAAAAGGAGATCCGGCTTTTTTCCCAGGCACAGCCTGAAGTGTCAGCAGAGAATCTGCTGCAGCAGAAAGATTTCCCCCAGGACCAGCTGCTGAAACATCATCTGGGTTATCTGTATTCCGTCCACTATATCCCCTTGCTTATTCACACCAGACTGGATGAACTGGTGAGTCTGAATCCCAGAGATGAATACCCTCTGGCCAGAGCTATGACCCGTCATTTTATCCTGCACATAGGAGGGACGAACACGGGAAAAACCCACGCAGGCCTGCAGCGGCTGATGCAGGCGCGCTCAGGCATTTATCTGGGCCCTCTGCGGCTCCTGGCTCTGGAGGCGCAGGAAATCATGCTGGATGCGGGGGTGGCGTGTTCGCTCACAACCGGTGAGGAGGAGGATCTGCAGGAAGGGGATACCCACATTGCGGCTACCGTGGAAAAACTGAACTGCACTCAGGCGTTTGAAGTAGCTGTGATTGATGAGTGCCAGATGATCGCGGACAGCCAGAGAGGATACGCATGGACTCGGGCTATTCTGGGCGTGCGGGCCCCGGAGATTCACCTTTGCGCCGCTCCCCAGGCTAAAGACCTGCTGATTCAGCTGATTGTCAGCTGTCACGACAGCTATGAGATCCGGGAGCACAGCAGGAAAATTCCCCTGGTCAGTATCCGCAAGAGACTGACCTATTTGGATATTCAGCCGGGCGACGCCCTGATTACCTTCTCCAAAATCGGCGTGCTGTCCATCGCGGAGGATCTGCGTGCCCAGGGGAAGCGGGCGTCCATTATCTATGGCGCACTGCCTTATGCGACCCGGCGGAAACAGGTAGAGAGTTTTCTCTCCGGCCAGACCCAATATGTGGTCAGCACGGACGCCATTGGAATGGGACTCAATCTGCCGATCCGCCGGGTTATTTTTATGGAAACCAGCAAATTCGACGGGACGGAACGACGACTGCTGAAGCCGGAAGAAGTGCAGCAGATCGCAGGAAGAGCCGGACGATACGGGATGTATGAGAAGGGCTATGTAGGGGCCATGGAAGGAGTCAGTTATATAGGGAAATGCCTGAAGACGGAGGTGCCGCCCCTGCAGTACGCGGTAGTCGGTTTTTCCGACCTGATCGCCTCGGTAGGGGAAGATATCCTTCGTGTGCTCGAGATCTGGTCGGACATGCCCGTCAAAGGCCCTTATAAGAAATTGGATATCAGCCGCTACATCGTCCTTATATCGCAGCTTCGCGCCGCGGGGTTCCATCTGGACCGGGAGATCGAACTGCGTGCGGCTAACATCCCTTTTGACGAGACGAACCAGGATCTGACCCAGTATTTCTTCCAGCTGCTGAGAGCGTGGACGAAGGAAAAGAACAGCCCTATGCCCAAGCTGGAAAAGGAAAAAGACCAGTACACGCTGCCCCAGCTGGAAGAGCATTATCGGAAACTGGACCTGTACTATTCCTTTTCCCGGAATTTCCAAAATCCAGTAGACCAGGACAGCCTCTATACAGAGCGGATGGAGACGGCGGATGCCATCAATGAGATCCTGCTGCATAAGCTGAAAAACAATATTCGGTTCTGCTCCCGCTGCGGCAAGCCCCTGCCGCTCCACACGCGGGGACGCCTATGTGATTCATGCTATCAGAAACTTTTAAGGGAGAGAGGGGAGGACTGGTTCTGAGGCACAGAAGGGAAGCAGGATCTGTGAGCCGTTCCCGGGACAGGATAACCCTTCTCCTCCCGCGGGCGACGGGAATCGCATGGAAACGGGTTCAGGTTTCCCCAAATTCCCGCAGACGGAGCCCGGGATTTTTTTCCAGTGCCCAGCGTATGGACCATTGGCCGCCGAACACCAGCAGGTCCCGGTTTCGAAAGTCCTGCACCCAGCGGGAGTCTGTACCCAGATTCAGCCGGCTCAGGTCCATGTCGGTATTTTCAATCCAGCGCACATACTGATAGGGCAGGGGGCGCCGGCGGACATCGACCCCGTATTCATGTTTCAGCCGGTATTCCAGCACTTCCAGCTGCAGGACGCCTACCACTCCTACAATGACTTCTTCCAGGCCGCTTCCGGGCAGGTGGAATATCTGCACGGCGCCCTCCTGGGCGATCTCTGTCATACCCTTCTCAAACTGTTTGCGCTTCATGGTGTCTACGCGCTCTACGGCGGCGAAAATCTCCGGTGCGAAGGTGGGCAGTCCTTCAAAAGCAACAGGACAGGATTTGTCACATACGGTATCGCCTATGGCAAAAAGACCAGGGTCAAAGATCCCCAAAATATCGCCGGCATAGGCTTCCTCCACGATCTGCCGGCTGTCTGCCATCATCTGCTGGGGCTGGGACAGGCGGAGCACTTTGCCGCTTTGCCGGTGCAGATATTCCCCGTCCCGCACAAAATGGCCGGAAACCACCCGCATAAAAGCCACTCGGTCCCGGTGCGACTTATTCATATTTGCCTGAATTTTAAAGACAAAAGCGGAGAAGTGGTCGTCAAAAGGATCCACTTTTTTCTCCGCCGCCTGCCTGGGCAGGGGAGGCGGTGTCAGGGCCAGAAAACTCTTCAGGAACTGTTCTACCCCAAAATTAGTCAGCGCGGAGCCAAAGAACACGGGACTGAGCTGGCCGCTGTGCACCTGCTCCAGATCAAAGTCATTGCCTGCCCCATCCAGCAGTTCGATATCCGCCTCCAGTGTTTCCCGAAGGGAACGGCCCAAGAGGCTGTCCAGCTGCTGGGTATCCTGCAGGGTGTATTCCTCCGCCTCAATGCGGCTGGAACCCTGATGGAGGTCCCCAAAGGAGAGAATGACGCCCCGCTGCCGGTCATAAACCCCTTTGAAATCGCTGCCGCAACCGATGGGCCAGTTCATGGCATACGTGCCGATGCCGAACTCGTTTTCCAGCTCCTCGATCAGATCATAGGGGCTTCGAGCTTCCCGATCCAGCTTGTTGATGAAAGTGAAGATGGGAATGTGGCGCATAGCGCAGACTTTAAACAGCTTCCGAGTCTGCGGTTCGATCCCTTTGGCAGCGTCAATGACCATAACGGCGCTGTCGGCAGCCATAAGGGTCCGATAGGTATCTTCCGAGAAGTCCTGGTGCCCCGGGGTGTCCAGGATATTGATGCAGTAGCCAAGATAGGAAAACTGCAGTACGGAGGAAGTAATGGAAATGCCCCGCTGCTTCTCCAGATCCATCCAGTCGGAGACTGCGTGACGGGCAGAAGCTTTCCCCTTCACGGCCCCCGCCAGCTGGATGGCACCGCCATAGAGGAGGAGTTTTTCCGTTAGGGTCGTTTTTCCCGCGTCCGGGTGTGAAATAATGGCAAACGTTCTTCGCCGCTGAATTTCGTGTTCTAATTTGGCCATACTTGTACATGGCGCCTGGAGAGATTTCCTTCCCGGCGTTTTATCCTGTCCTTATCTTGAGAAAAATATGGTGGTGAGAAACGGTCAGACCACCCGGCCTGTATGATATCATTTCAAATTCGGAATTTCAATTGCTTTCTAACTTGCTTTTCCCAATAAATAGTCGTATAATGAACCTATCCAAAGAGGAAGGCAGTTTTGTATCCAAAGAGGAGGAAAGATCCAGATCATGAAGACCCAGCGTTTGGTGATAATTTTACTTGTGCTGGCGTTGTTAGTTGGAACGGAAGCTCTTCTCTTGAGCCGCTGTACAGGCGGGGAATCCAACGTGACAGAGACAGCTGCGCCAACCGCCTCGGCAACACCAGAGGAAAGCACTCCTCCAGAGGTAACGCCGCCGCCGGTGAGTGTCAGTACCCAGCGTCCCGGCTACACCAGCCCGCCGGGAAATAACACGGGCACGGGAAGCAGCAACAATGCCTCTTCCAATACCACGAGGCCAACCCAGCAGGCAGCGGCTACGAAAGCACCGACCGCGCAGCCTACGAGTGCGCCAACGGCAGTCCCTGCGCCGCCGACAGAACCGTCTTCCGCGGGAACTGTGACAGCCTCCAACAGCTTCAGTTCCTCTACCGGTACCGGAATTAACATGTCTGTAAGCTGGACGGCTACCGATCTCGGCAATGGGATGACACGCTTAAGCATCAACGGCACCGTGAATTCCTATGCCCTGCAGGCTTCCAGTCTGCCTATTTCCATCAGCTTCAGCGGATATTCTACCTCCCTTATGGGAAGCAGCATCAATGTGGGAGAAGGTCTGCACTCCAGCAGTCTCTTTTCTACTTCCATGGATGTGGCGACGGGAACCTCAGGAACCATGACCGTCACATGGAGTTATAACGGTACCTATAGTGACGTGAGCATTCCCAGCATTGTCGCTTCAGACTATGTATACACGAACTAAGGATTTTCCACGCCTTCTTTCCCGGAAGCGGGAAGCCTGAAAAAATAGAAAGAGAGCCGGAGAGTTGCCCTTGCGCAATCCCTCCGGTTCCCTTTTTGCCCAGAGCGGGCAGTACCAAAACGGTGTCAGCCGGCAGGACAGCGGTGGCGTGGCAATACCCATGGAAAAAAGCGGGGCAATCAGCCTGGCAGGGCGCCTGCCTGAGTGGCAGCGCAGGGTGCAGGCTCGGCTTTTACGAAGTTCGGTCGGTTTTGGAGAAGACCAGCTGCTTAGCGAGGGGAGCCAGCTGCACAATTACCACGGCGGCAAAGACAAGAACACATCCAAGAATTTCCCAGCGGGTAAGGGAACTGCCCGGGATCAGCAGATAGCCGGCTAAAACAGAGAAAACGCTCTCCATGCTCATGAGAAGGGAGGCCACGGCGGGATGAACGTGTTTCTGGGCTACGACTTGCAGCGTGAATCCCACAGCAGCGCTGACGATGCCGGCGTAGCAGATCGGAAGCCAGCAGGCGGTTATGGCTTCCAGGGAGGGCTGCTCAAACAGGGCCATACCGGGTGCGCTGACAAGTCCGGCTGTAAAAAACTGCACACAGCTGATGCGAACCCCGTCTGCCAGCGGGGAAAAGTGGCCCACCAGCAGAATATGGACCGCAAAGCATACAGCGGATGCTAACAGTACGAGATCGCTTCTTTCCAAACGAAGGCCCAGACCGGCGGTCAGTCCGTCCATGAGGCACAGGAAAAAGAAGCCCACTACCGCAACGGCTACGCCAACCCAAACCAGAACCGGGGGGCGGCGGTGAAAGAACAGCTGCAGTACCGGAACAAAAGCACAGTAGCAGGCGGTGATAAAGCCTGCTTTTCCTACATTGGTAGCCGGATCCTGCCAGCTGATACCCAGCTGCTGTACATTGGATGCCACACACAGGGCAAGCCCGCAGAAGAACCCGCCCAGCAGGATATCTTTCGTATTTCCCCGCTGGAAAGCGGGATCTTTGGCGCGGAACCTGTCCAGTACGGGCAGCACCAGCCAAAGGCACAAACCGGCCAGGGTAAAACGTACAAAGTTAAAAGTAAAGGTACCAACAAGGTTTAAGCCTTCTTTCTGCGCGACGAAAGAGGACCCCCAGAACAGAGCCGCAAGCAGCAGAAGAAGGGAGCTTCGAAATTCGCTGTGTTTCAAAACTGTTTTATCCTACTCTCTTTCTCTATGGAATCACGCGAGAAAAGGATCAGCTGGAGACGAAAAGACCGGCGGCAGCTTCCTGTCTCACCCACACGGCAACGGCGCCCCCGTCCACCACAAATTCCCCAAATCCTTCGGCGTCTATGTGGATCTGTTCTCCCCGCCTGCCTATGGCATCCACCAGGCAGGCGCCTGCGAGAGCGGTTCCCACATACATGCGTTTGGTTCCGCCTATACTGTCGCTCAGGAGAACAGCCAGGCCGGAATTTGCGTGTTCTTCGTCTCCTTCCCTTGTAAAACCGACCAGGGAGGGGTCATCAAAATAGAGATGCTCGGGGCCATAGGCGAGATCTCTTCGCACAAGAAGCAGCGTATTCAGACCCGGCACCGCCGGAATGCCGTCCCGGGCAAGGCCGTAATAATCTCCGTAGAAGACGCAGGGGGTGCCCACACATCGCAGAAGAATGATGGCATACGCCAAAGGCTTGAACCACGCGGGGATAAAAGACTGCAGCGCCTGGCCGGGCTGGGTGTCGTGGTTATCCACAAAGAGTACGGCATGTTCTGGATCCGCCGCCGTGAGGGTCCAGTCGAAAAGCGTTCGCATATCATAATTGCCGTCCGATGTGGCGGCTTGCAGGAAATGATAATGAAGCGGCACATCAAAAAGAGCCAGTTCCCGTTGCGCGATGTCCAGGTAGTGCGTGAGTTTTCCCACGTCGGCGCTCCAATATTCTCCGACTATGAAGAAATCTTCCTGACCGGTCCGGCCGGCGTGAGCCCGCATGGCCTGGATCCATTGGCGGGTGAAATCGAAGCTGATATGCTTGACGGCATCCAGCCGAAGCCCGTCCGGCTGCACCGTGTCCAGGTACCATTTTCCCCAGGCGCGTGTCTCCTGCACCACTTCCGGCTGGTCTGTATCCAGGTCCGCGCCCATCAGGTAATCAAAATTGCCGTTTTCGCTGTCTGTCTCCCGGTTCCAGTTCTTCCCGGCAAAGCGAAATATGCCATTTCGCCGGGTACGTTCATCCCAATCGGTGCCGCTGAAGTGGGAGGCATTCCAGTGAAAGGAGGAATAGACATCCCCCCGCCCGGGAAAATCAAACTTTGTCCAGGCAAGAATGGTCTGGCCTGTCTGGATGACATGATTTCTGTCGCTGGCCTGTTCCTCTTCCACAGCGACCTCTTCTGTCCCGTCTGCGCCGATGTGATGATTGAGTACAATATCACACAGGACGGAAATGTTCTGTGCCTGAAGCGCTCTGACAGCTGTCAGATACTCTTCCCGAGTGCCGTATTTGGTGCGAACAGAGCCCTTCTGGTCGAATTCCCCCAGGTCGTACAAATCATACACATCGTACCCGACACTCTTTGTCCCGGCGGAACCTTTATAGGCAGGGGGCAGCCATACCATGGTAATTCCTGCTTCTCGCAGCTCCTCTGCTTTCGCGGCGGCTCTGTTCCACAGCATGCCGTTGTCCGGCAGATTCCATTCAAAAAATTGCAGTATCGTACGGTTGTTCACAGGAATTCACCAGTCCGGTGCGGCACCGGCACAGAAAGAAACAGAGGCCGCAAAATTCTCTGCTTCCCATGGCAGGGACTATTCTCCCCCGTCCCCGGAAAGGCTGCCCGGGCTGTTTTGGCTGCCCCAATCGCACATCTGGTCCAGGATCGGGATCAGAGATTTGCCTTTCTCGGTGAGACTGTACTCTACCTTGGGAGGGATCTGGGGATATTCTTTCCGGCACACCAGTCCATCGGCTTCCAGCTGCTTCAAAGTGGCACTGAGGGTTTTGTAGGAGATAGTCCCAATGTACCTTTTCATTTCGTTGAAGCGCACCACATCAAACTGCATCAGGGTGTAGAGAACGAACATCTTGTACTTGCCCTGGATAAGCGACATGGTATAATTGAAACCGGTATCTTCCAGACAGCAGTCTGCAATGCATTCCTTGCTCATAGTACTTTCCTTAAGATAGTATATATCTTCTATGTGCGTACTTGCAATTGCTTTTCAAACCGGGTAAATTATAAGGCACGATCGGGCAAATGTCAACCTGAATGCAGAGACAGAAGAGCCCCGAATGTATAAAAGGTTAAAAGGAGCTTGTTATGAAGAAAGATTTGGGGGTACAGCCGTATTTGTTTCCTATGCCTACCTATATGATCGGCACCTACAATGAGGACGATTCGGTAGATGTGATGATGATGGCATGGGGCGGCATCTGTGCCGAGAATATGGTTGCGCTGAATTTGGAGGCAGAGCACAAAACGGTAGCCAATCTCCGGGCGAGAGGAGCCTTTACCCTGGCTGTCCCGGGGACCGATACCCTGGAGGAGTCTGATTATTTCGGAATCGCTTCGGCGAATAAGGTGCCGGACAAGTTTGAACGCTCGGGCCTTCATGCCGTAAAGAGCGAAAAGGTGGATGCCCCTGTTATCGAGGAATATCCCCTCACCCTGGAGTGTGTGGTGGAGAGGATGGAAGAGGAGCCCTACGGACTTCGTGTTCTGGGAAGAATTGTGAATGTGCTGGCAGATGGAAAAGTGCTGGATGAGAAGGGAAAAATAGACGCCGGAAAGCTGAATGCTTTTGCCTTTGATCAGATGCAGAATGGCTATTATGCGCTGGGCGAGAAAGTGGGCCAGGCCTGGCACAGCGGCGCGAGTCTGATGAAAAAGTGAGTTGTTCTGCGGGCAAGGACCTCCGCGCACTTTTGTGTGCGGAGGCCTTTTTCGCTGGTGCATCCGGCGGCGCGCGTTTCCAACGGATGAAAGACCCGAATCTGCCCGGTAGCGGGAAGGATACAGCCAAAGGCAAGGGTGTCCACGGCA
>CAZGAM010000012.1:0-11529 GCA_964523685.1 uncultured Oscillospiraceae bacterium
TTCGCACTTCCGGACAGTCACAAGCTCCGAGGCCTATACCTCGTGAGTAGTTGACCTATCGCGCGATGGCTTCAAAAATTGAGAGTCTTTGTGCTCCTGCTTCGATTCTACTAAATTCAGCGGCAGCGTTGACTTCCCGCACTGCTGTGAGCGCTTGACCAGCTCCCCTCGAACCAACCAACATTCAGTCAAGAAGCACCTTCAGTATGAAGATCCAACAATTATTATAAAGGCTTCGCTCCAAAATTTCAACGAGAAGACCCCTTTTACCAAAACTTTTGGACCAATGCTCACTCTGCAGGTTAAGTGGTTGTTTCTCCTGCTCCTGTGTAGGATCCTGCTGGCAAAGGTAGTGATTTTACAGGAGGCAGAGCTACATATCTGTCGTCTGTGTTCAATAATCGTATTCTCCTCCGTAATATTGCTCTGTCGTTTATGGGCGGCATCGGTTTTGCACTGACTTTCTCCGCAGCTGTCTGTGGACCTTTCTCCTCTGCACAGCCATTCAGGCAGCTGCCATATTCCGATACTCCTTCGCTATTACCCCAAAGAGAAGAAAAGTGGTTATGACTTACGGAATGACTTGCTCTAATACCAGTTTCATAAGTTCTTTCGGCTCGGAACCCAACTTCCTTTTGGGTTCGGAGGAGAGCGGCCTTTCTCTGCCCTGTGGCTCGATATAGCGTCGGATAGTCGCCGATGACACTTCCCCATGCTGCAGGCAAAATACCCGTCCGACCAATCGTGTTTGGATAGGAAGGGCCTGTACTGCTTCCACAGAGAATAGGTCGCCCGCTGTTTGTAGCGGCGACAATGTCTGGTACCCTTTCGGTCGTACCATAGCCCAATAGTATAGTGTATGGGATCTTTGCTGGTCTCCCCTGCGATGACCTCATACCCCTTTGGGTTGGCTATGTCGTAAATCTTTTAGGCAATGCCTATTGGGGTCAAAGGTCGCAGAGGAACGCCGTCAGGCGCAAGGCCTTCCTACGACTGGGCAGTTACAAGCCTATTCCCTTTAGGGGATGGGTGGTTGACTGGTCTAGCTCTCATAGCGCTTCCCATAAACTTCCTGTGGTTCTCAAAAATACCATCCCGGCACAATTGGTGCTACATCCCGCTCCCTGCTGATAACCCGCTCTATTCTAGCCGGTTCGGATCTTCGGTCCCTTTTTTCTCTTTTCAGCACCTGTGCTGTATTTTTCGTTTTTGCATCTTGTAGCTTTTCTTCTGGTCGTCCATACCGCACCGATTTTTTCCCTCTGGATCCTGTGCTGCTGAATATCCGTGTTCTCATGACTCTGGGATGCCTGCAGGAAGTACTGCTTCCATTCTGACAGAACAATATCACTGCGGCAGTCTGTTCCCCGCTCAGCTGGTGTTTGCTTCCGCACTGCTTTCCGTTCTTTCGCCTCCTCTTCTGTGTTTATTGCATACGACCTTTTTCTTCTGCCCGATCTGGGATTTTCCCACAGATCGGGCCTTTTTCAAGACTGGATACATCATCCTTCTTGGGACGAGATTGTCTCTTTCGTGGAGATCCAGCTGCGCTTTCAAATACACGGCCAATCTATGAGAGTATAGCTGGAGCTTCCGCATTTTCCTTGGTTTTTCGCCCAGCTGCCTGCAAATTTCATCCCCCCCGGGGGCTTGCACTTTCCAAGGGTGTTGGGTAGCATACAAGCCGGAAGGAACTTTCCTACATACGAAAGGAGAATCTATGAAGCGACGTCTTTTGTCCCTATTCACAGCGGTACTCCTGGTTTGGGGGCTGCTGCCCGGCTTATTCCCACAGATCGCCCAGGCTTCGGATTCCTCAGAACCTGCTTCCCGTTATGAGGTAGAAACGCTGAAACTTGCCGGTGGCACCGACTGGGGCGTGCCGAATCCTTATCTGCATGAATCCAGGGGACCAGGTCAGGCGAAAATGCGTCTGGTCTATGCCAGTCTTCTGGAAAAAGATGAAAACGGGGATGTGCCCTGGCTGGCTGAGAGCTGGAACATCGATGGAAATGACTACACCTTCACCCTGTTCGAAGGCGCTCAGTTTCATGACGGAACCCCTCTGACAACGGAAGATGTAGCTTTCTCTCTGGACTATTTTCAGGAGCACCCGCCCGTAACCAACCCGCTGGGCGCCGGCGACAGCTACCTGGTAGATCACTATACTGTGAAAGATGATAGGACCATCACCATCACCGTAAAGTCCCCCAACGCCGACACGCTGGCCAATCTCGGCTCTTTTGTAATCATTCCCAAGCATATCTGGGAAACGGTAGACGATCCCAACACCTACACCGGAGATGGATACCTGATAGGCAGCGGTGCTTACAGGTGCACCGCCTATGAGGGCGGCACCGGAAGTTATGAATTTACCGCTTTTGAAAACTGGTGCAACGGTCAACCGGCTGCGGAGCGCATTCTGTTCGTACCTGTCAGTGATGAACTGCTGGCTTTTGAAAATGGGGAAGTGGATATTGCCTCCATGCCCGCCGATCTGGCAGACCGGTACACAAACGATCCCAGCATCGGTCTGGTGGATAAAGCCAACGATATGGGCTACAAACTGCTGATCAACTTCGACAAATGTCCGGATTTCCTGGATTTAGACCTTCGAAAATCTCTGTACGCCGCACTGGACCGGCAGAGTATTGTAGATAATGTATTTCGCGGGGCGGGCACGGTAGGAAGCGCCGGCTATGTACCTCCCGGAAGCCTTTTTTACAATGAGAAGGTAGTGCAGTATGATTATGACCCTGAGGCGGCCAAAGCCGCTCTGGAAGGAAAATCCTTCCAGGTCTCCCTTCTGATTGCGGACAGCGGGGATGATGTGAGCATTGGTGAAATTGTCCGCAACAATCTGGAGGCGGCGGGCATTCAGGTAGAGGTCACCGCTTATGACTCCGCTACCAGAGATTCCATGATCAACAGCGGTGATTATGAGTTCGCCATTGTAGGCAACGGAGGTTGGGGAAACAACCCGCCCACCTATATGCGCACCATTTTCTCCGATATTTCCAAGAACCAAGGCGGCAATCCCCACTCTATGGGCCCTATCGGCTACAGCAATGAAGAGATCACGAAGCTGGCAGAAGAGCAGCTGAATGAGGTGGATTTTGAAAAACGCCGCCAGATGTTTATGGATCTGGAGCTTCTGGTAAGCCAGGAAATTCCCCTTCTTGTTCTGGCAAACGAGTCCACCTATTCCATGTACCATAAAGATTATTATGACGGCTGGATGAAGACCTACGCCTACCAGCAGGCGGAGCAGAACCGGCTGTCCTACATGGTCCGGTAAGACCGCCCCATCGCCGGGCGGCTGACAGCTCTCTCCTTGCGATCAGTGCCGCCCGACCACAAGGGGCCGCATTCGCATGCAGATACATGGCCTCCATGCGGGATCCGCAATATGGGGAGCAGACCGCATGGAATTTCTTATTCCGGCTTCCCGACCTTCCTGCACAGGGGCATATCTGCTATACGGTGGATCGCGAGAAAATCATCGCTGCCACGCTTCCCTGCCTTGTATTCCCTCTTCAGACAAAATTGGAATAACACATTCAGGAGCAAACTGGAAGATTTTTCCATCTTTTTTGGCTGCGGTTCGGTTCCTTTTGCCCTAATTACTTTTGACAGGCATTTCCTCTATATATCAGTTAACAATGTCATTTTTCTTATGTGCACCATATCGTTCTTTCAGTTTCCAACATGCATGTTGGTTCGAAGAATCTGAGCTGTTTTTCTCATGTTTTCATCAAATTTCCATATTGCTTCGGATAAGTAATACCGGGCCAAATCCCTCGTATTTATTGGCACTTCCAAAAACAGCAGAGAGGGGAGGACAGGGCATTTCTCCCCATGAAAAAGGGGTATCCTGCCAAAATTATAATGAAACGAAAACTGTGGATGCTGCTTCTCACCTTTCTGGTGATATATCTACTCAATTTTACCATACCCCGTCTCATGCCGGGAGATCCTTTCGAGTATACTTCTTCGGACGCATCTGAAAATTCCGATACATCCATCAGCGCAGAGCAGAAAGAATATCTGCGGCAGTATTACGGTCTGGACAAACCTTTTCTCCAGCAACTCTGGAACAGCATAAAAGCCAATCTCCGGGGAGACTTCGGCCAGAGCATACACTATAAGCGTGCCGCCGCAGAGGTGATTCGGGAGCGCCTACCCTGGACTTTTCTCATGATGGGTACCACCCTGTCGATTAGTTTTTTGGGCGGAGTATTTCTTGCCCTTGTCTGTGTCCGGCGCCCGAAAATAGACAGGATCCTTTATTCACTTTTTTCTCTTTTGGCGGAGATTCCCTCCTACCTGATTGGAATTTTGCTTTTGTTTCTGGTAGCAGCCCGAGTACCCTGGCTGCCTCTGGCCGGCGCTGAAACAGCCTTTGCCCAGTACAGCAGTTTTTGGGACCGGCTGAGAGATGTACTTCTGCATGCCCTGCTTCCGGCTGCTTCCCTGTGCTCCATGTCGATACCCCGGTTTTTCTTTACCGCCCGGGCCAGTTTTCAGAGCATCAGCCAAAAGCTTTATCTGCTCAGCGCGAAATCCAAAGGACTGAGTGAACGGCGCATCCGCTGGCGCTACCTTTTCGTCAATGGGATCACCCCGGTCCTGGCACGTCTTTTTCTCTCTGTCGGTTCCGCCCTGGGCGGTACCATGCTGATCGAAAACGTCTTTGCCTATCCTGGTGTGGGCACCGTTATGCGGGAAGCGGTCCGCTATCGGGATTATATCATGATTCAGGATGTATTTCTGCTCTCCGCCGTTCTCGTTCTGGTCAGTCTGCTGATTGCCGACCTCCTCAACGCCCTTGCTGACAGAATCGGAGGCGCCTCATGAAAAGAATTCTCTTCTGGCTGACGGTTTTCCTTCTTCTGACTGCTTTTTTTACTGGTTCCTTCTTTTGTGGGAACAGTGCTTCTCTCCCCTCCGGCGGTTCCCTGGAGCCGCCTTCCCGAAATCATCTGCTTGGTACAGACAACTTGGGCATTGATATTTACGCCCAGCTCTCTATTGGGTTCTTCCGCTCTCTCGCCATCGGCCTGGCGGCCGCTTTCCTGACCTTCCTGCTGGGAGGTTTTCTCGGTATTGCTGCCGGCTACCTGGGGGGCAGAACAGATAGGGCTGTCTCCTTTCTCATGCAGGTTATGCTCTCTCTCCCCCAGCTGCCGGTGATGATCGTGATCGGCGTCTTTCTGGGCCAGAGCACCTGGAATATCATCTGGATCATTGCCGCCTTCTCCTGGGCCCCTGTAGCCAAACAGGTTCGTGCCAAGACGCTGTCCATCCGGAGAAGCCCCTATATCCTGCTGGCGAAAAGCTATGGCGGGAACATGTGGTACGTTTGCCGCCATCATATGCTCCCGGATCTGCTCCCTCTCCTGTCAGTCAATTCCATTGCCGTCACCGGTCTTGCCATTGTGCAGGAATCCTCCCTGGCCTTTCTGGGCCTTTCCGACCCTCTGGCAAAGTCCTGGGGTTTGATGATTGCCAGGGCAAGAGCTTTTCAGGGTATCTTTTTTACGGATTTCTGGAAATGGTGGCTGCTGCCGCCGGTATTGGCCCTGATCGCTTCTACCCTCTGCCTTCGCCTGCTGGCGAAAGCTGTGGAATCTGTCTGGTTAAAGGAGGAATAGACATGTCGCTGCTGCAGGTACAAAATCTGGAAGTTACATACAGAGATTTTACCCTCCACCACCTGTCTTTCTCCCTGGAACCCGGCGAAATTCTATCGATTATCGGAGAATCCGGCAGCGGAAAAACCACTCTGATCAAGGCCGTCGCCTGCCTTATGGGGTCGGAGGGTACCGTAACCGGGTCCGTGGAGTTTGAGGGACAGGAACTGATCCATCTGTCGGAAAAGAAACGAAAAAAGTACCGCATGACCGGTTTCTCTGTAGCCTTTCAGAACTCCGTTGAGTACCTGAATCCCTCTCTCCGGCTCCGTGGTCATCTTACGGAGATCTTCCGGCAAAAATATCCGCAGGAGGAATGGGAGAGCAGGCAGAACGCTCTTCTGGCGGATGTCGGTCTTCCTGGGGAGGCGCTGAATTTGTATCCCAGGGAACTGTCCGGCGGGATGGTACAGAAATTTCTCCTGGCCTGCGCCATCGCGCTGGAACCAAAACTGGTACTGTTGGATGAGCCCACCAGCTCTCTGGACAGTATCTCCAACCGGGATTTTGTATCCCTCATCCGGCGATTAAACCGGGAACGGGGCATTGCTTTTCTGATGGCAACCCATGACCTTGCGGCAGCCTCCGCTTTGAGTGAGCGGATGATGGTACTGTACGAAGGCCACATTATGGAAGAAGGTCCCACGAACACGCTGTTTGACAGGCCCCGGCACCCCTATACCCGGGGACTTTTCAACGCCAGTATCGGGTTGAATCTGGCAAAGGATATCTGGGGCATCCCCGCACCCCGGGAGCCATTCGGCAGAGAGGCCTGCCCTTTCTGCGGCCGCTGCCACCAAGCGCAGGAAATCTGCACAGGAAAAGCGCCTTCTCTGCAGGAGCTGGAAGATGGCCGGCGTGTCGCGTGCCACCGGGGCGGCATCGTCAAGATCCTGGAAGCCAGAGAAGTGGGAAAGGCTTATGGGAACCGGGTCATCCTCTCCCACTGCAGCCTGGACATATACAGCGGGGAAGTGCTGGCTCTAATCGGCAGATCCGGCGCGGGGAAAACCACGCTGGCCCGTATCCTCAGTGGTTTTGATGAGGGCCCCTGGCAGGGCACTGTGTATTTTGACGCAGTGCCGGCCGATTTCTCCTCTCTGCACAAATCCAAAGGCGGCATACAGATGATTTTTCAGGATGTGGAAGCTTCGCTGGACCCGCACATGACGGTATGGGAGGCGGTGTCGGAGCCTCTTGTCCTGTCGCACGCCCGCCCGGATGCGATACAGAGCAGTGTGAACCAGGCCTTGGCGGATGTAACTCTGCCGGGCGGCAGTTTTTTGAAAAAGACTGTCCGGTCCCTGTCCGGGGGCCAAAAACAGAGACTTTCCCTCGCCCGGGCCCTCACCATGGAGCCGAGGCTCCTAATTGCCGATGAGCCCACTTCCCTGCTGGATCCGTCAAGCTGTGCCAATGTCCTTCGCCTGCTCAAGTTTCTCCAGTATAGCCGCGGATTTACTATGCTCATCATCACCCATGACCTGAACAGCGCTGTAAAAATTTCTGACAGCATTTACCTTCTGAAAGATCAAAAACTCACAAGAATTCTTCCCTCTGAATACGTATCCTCCTCCCTGGAGGTCCTGCTGCAGGATCCAGCCCCTTCCGACGGACCGGAACGCTCCGTTCAAAAGAGGTGAATTTTCCGCCTTGCCAACCTGACTCCCTCTGCGCAAGGCGAAGGAAGTCTGTTTTGCACCGGCTCTTGGGAATCCTGTGTGCCGTAAGGGAGAAGGAAAAGCCCCTGAAAACAGGTGCTGGAAAAGGAGAAAAAATGGATAGGGACCCGGAAAGAAAGTTATGGCAAAAATGTGTTGCGTTTCACACGCATGCCTGCGGCGGACTCACGATTGGCTATAAAGCATCTCTCTATGCCATAGAATTGCTCTCCCTTACCCCTTCCGGTGAGGAAGATACGGTCTGCATTGCTGAAAACGATGCCTGCGGAGTCGACGCCATTCAGGTGATCCTGGGCTGCTCCGTTGGGAAGGGGAATTTACTGTTCCACCTCAGAGGCAAGCAGGCATTCTCTTTCTATCATCGAAAAACAGGAGATTCGGTTCGTCTGGTTCTAAAGCCGAACCCAAAACAGATGTCCCGCCAGGAGGCCTTTGCCTATTATCAGGCCCAGGATCCCGTCGATCTGTTCGAGGTGAAGCAAACGACCATCCCCCTGCCGGAAAAAGCAAGGCTTTTCGGTTCCTGCCGCTGTGACTGCTGCGGAGAGGAGACAGGACTGAACTGGATCCGTCTGGCAGGCGATCAGAAACTCTGCCTGGACTGTTACGGTCAGTACAACCGTTTTGATGTGTGAAAAGCCCCGGAAAATATCGGGAAACCTCCCCGTTTGAGCCGAAGTGGCGTCCTCCCCAAGACGTTTTGGATGCCGGTTCGTTCAGGAGAAGAGCAGCCCCTCAAACAGGACAAAGGCGAAAATTGGGGCGAAAGGATCATATGGAGAGGGGCCTGTTTCTCCCGGAATGAGGATCTTGGCCAAGAAACGGGGCAACAGATTATGGCACTAAAAAGACAGAAGGCAAATTTCCAATTGCCATAAGTGCATGTTCGTGCTATAATTTGAAATACCTGGGATATCGGCCGACCAGGCATGCGGCTGCCTTTGTTTTGATCCAAGGCATACCATAACGTAGGAAGAGAGGTTGTCATCATGAAAAAGTTCTTCAGCAACGGCGGTAATATTGCTCTGAGCATTTGTGAAATTATCATTGGTATTCTTCTGTTTATCAATCCCAAGGGCTTTACCACCATTATCATCCGGGTCGTTGGCGCTGTCCTGGTGGTCGCAGGTGTTATTTTCGCAGTGCAGTACTTCCGCGAAGATCCCCTGGAAGCCCATTTGAAGCAGGGTCTTACCAAAGCTCTTCTGTCCTTAGGCGCCGGCCTGTTTTGCCTTTTCAAGGCAGAATGGTTCCTGGTTACATTCCCCATTGTCACAGTTCTCTATGGCGTTGTCATGGTTATTCTGGGTATCGTCCGCATCCAATCGGCTGTGGATATGCTCCGGATGAAAACAGGCCACTGGATTTTAGCCGCTCTTGGCGCTGTCGTCTCTATTGTATTCGGCATAATCATTCTTATGAACCCCTTCTCCTGGACAGAATTTCTCTGGACCTTCGTGGCAATCAGCATGATTGTCAACGCAATCTTCGATATCTGCACTGCCCTGTTCTTCAAAAACGCCTGATGTCCGACCCTGTTCGGAACGGTTAAGAAGATTTATGAAGATAATCGTCAGACGCATTATCACCATTTTGCCTGCGCTCCTGCTGCAGGCTTTATGGCTGTATGTCATATTTACCTGGCTTGCACCCTGGGCGGGAATCATCAACTTCGTTCTGTCTATTCTCGCGTTTCTGTTTGTTCTGTACCTGATCTCCAAAAGGGAAGAGAGCAATTATAAAGTGCTCTGGCTCCTTGTCATCCTTACCTTTCCTGTGGCTGGTGCCCTTCTGTATCTGCTTTTCGGCAACAAACGCACCATGAGGCCCCTGAAGAAAAAGATGAAGGCGGCAGTCCCCCTGCCGCCTGTTCAGGACAAAAGTGCGCCGCTGTATGACAGAATGGAAAAGGATAGCAAACGCCTGTCACAGACTTTTCGATGGATTCAGTCGCAGACGGGTCTCCCGCTGCAGAAAAACCAGGAAGCAGTCTATTATCCTTTAGGGGACGAAATGTTTCCCGTCATGCTGGAGGAACTGGAGAAAGCTGAAAAGTTTATCTTTCTGGAATACTTCATCGTACAGAAAGGTGTGATGTGGGATACCATTGTAGAAGTTTTAGAGCGCAAGGTCTCCCAAGGTGTCGATGTACGCATGCTGTATGACGATTTGGGCAGTTTCTCTACCTACGATCGGAAGCAGGCTGAAGAGCTTCGGAAAAAAGGCATCCGCATTGTCAGTTTCAACCCTCTGGTCATTGTCAAAGGCACGCTGAACTGCAGGGATCATCGAAAGATGATGGTCATAGATGGACGAGTGGTATTCAGCGGGGGAATCAATCTGGCGGATGAATACATCAATCGTATCGTACGATTCGGCCACTGGAAAGACATTGGTTTCAAACTGACCGGAGAAGCTGTACAAAATTACACCAGAATGTTCATGGAGTTCTGGAACGCTTTTGCAGGCGATCGTATCCCGGATGAATACCTGCTTTTTCCTGACTCCCCGGAGGACGATGCCGATGACGGACTTGTTCTCAGCTATTATGATTCGCCTCTGCGGGATATCTCTGTCAATAATGAGCTGTTTTCCGATCTTCTCAGTCAGGCTCAGGACTATGCCTGGTTTTATACGCCCTACCTCCTGCCGGGGGACGCCCTGACGGATGCTTTTATCCGGGCCGCACGACGGGGGGTGGATGTGCGTATTTTTATGCCCGGCATTCCGGATAAAAAAATGGTTTTCCGCATGTCCCGCAGTTTTTATTCTGTCCTGCTGGAGGCCGGCGTAAAAATCTATGAATACACGCCGGGTTTCCTGCACGCAAAAGCGTGCCTTGTCGATGATATCGTAGGCTCGGTAGGAACCGTAAATCTGGATTACCGCAGTCTCTTCCTGCATTTTGAAAACAACTCTCTTTTCTACCATGCCTCCCTGCTGAAGGATTTGAAAGCAGATATGGAGCAGACACAGGCCAAGTGTACGGAACGGACGCTGGAGAATATTGGTACCGGCTTCTGGAAATGGTTCCTGGACGGAATTTTGCGTATCTTTACCCCCCTGTTCTAGTATGGTAACCATGCCAGAAACAGCCCTGAAAAATGAGGGGCTCCCATCTTTGCACTTCGAAGAGGGAGTTCCCTTATTTTCTTTTGGTACGGGATTGATTTGATGCTTACTCAAAGCTCTTCTTCCGGAGATCACTCACCGCATGTCCCCTCTTTTACCGGATCAAAATAGAGGGATACAGGCGATCGGAAAGGCAAATCACGGAATAATGGAGCTTCTCCTGTGGCGCCGTATCTGCCACCGCTCACATAATTGTCCGGACTGCAGATATCGGAACCTGGTGCCTTTTTTCCTGGGGCTTCCTGGCGGCACGAAGCCACTTTTGTTTCGTACAAAAAAACGAACCGCCACTCAACCAAGTGACGGTTCCATGGCTGCCAGTCTTTCCGGAAAACTGCTGACTGTCGTGTCCCTCTCTGATGGCATAACGCACACCCGACAAGATTGGCTGTTCAGGCTGTTTTCTCTGTTTGTTGCAAAGGGAAAAGCTAAGGATCCTCCGGCTCGGGGAAATGCTCCAATCGGTCAGGGTCAGGCTCTCTCTTTGGTTCCCCCGGATCGTGAACGCTGCGGCCAGGCGCTATTTCCTGCAGCTGCTGATACCAGGAGGCATAGAGCTTTTCCAGCAGAGCCAGAAGCGTCGACTTTTCCTCTTCTGTCAGGGCTGTAAAAAGGCTCTTCCGCCGTTCTTCCCCTTCCCTGGCATATTCCTTTCTCTTGGCAATCCCCAACTCCGTAAGGGCAACATGTACAAAACGGCGATCCGCCCGGCCGAAAGACCGCTTCACCAACCCAGCTTCTTCCAGTCTGGTAATGGTATCGCTGGCTGTAGCCGGCCTAACACCCAGTCTCTCTGCCAGTTCCTTCTGCGTTATAGAGCCGCTTTCCGGCAGCAGGGACAACAACCTGTTTTGACCGCCCCTCTTATCAAAATAAAAGATGCCGGTATGACCTAATGCCTGGATCATGGCAAACAGTTTCTCTTCCGTGTCCAGCGCTGCATACCGTTTCCTTTCTCTATCGAAGTTCTTGGGATGTCCCGGGAAAACCGGAGGCTCTTCTTTTCTCCCGGGTTCCGGGGG
>CAZGAM010000012.1:11629-22237 GCA_964523685.1 uncultured Oscillospiraceae bacterium
GGAGGCCCCTCTTTTCTCCCGGGTTCCGGGGGGATCGGAGGCCCCTCTTTTCTCCCGGGTTCCGGGAATCTTTCCTCTTCCTGGAAGCAGTTGTTTTCAACCTCACCGGAAGAGACCTGCATTCCCTCTTCCCCGGGATATGCCGCCTGCCCTTCCAAGTCGGTCAATCTGGGAGTCTCTCCCCTCGCCAAGCCGGAATTATTCAGCAGATCTTTTTCCCCGCGTTCAAAATACGCAGAATCGTCCAGCATGGAATAATCCTCCTTAATTGTTTAGGTACCTTAATAATAATCTGGTTTTGCCTGTTTGTCAAGGTACCTGCCTTTTAGGCTCTCTGGGGGAAATCCCCTGTCAGATCGGAACAGATCTGCTGAATATCCGGACAACCATGACTCGGTTTCACAGGCAGCTCAGTGGAACAACATACGCATGGTCTGGCCGCATAATATGCACATAGGCATAGGGCCTTGTACCGGACACCACCATCCGAAAGCCCCACTTATGAAGGCGAAACGACCGGTGAGCTGCATGATAGATCTGCTCGGTTTTGGGCGGTACAGCAGATCCGGTCAGGAGGAAATGACCGAATCCGCCGCGGTGGTAAACTTCCAATCGTATGACATCCCACAACTTCGGCGCAATTTTCCATTCATCGATCAGCAGCGGAGACTGCCCCTGCCGCTGCAATTTATGTTTTATGTCTACAAGGAGAAGGTTCTGCTTCTCTTTTTCCGGATCCGATATGGGCAAGACGCTGGAAGCATGCTGCTCTGCGGTTGTGGTCTTACCACACCATATGGCTGCCCCTTCCAGCACAATAGAACCAGCATTTTCAGCCTCTGACTCACTAGGTCGTCTGCGACTTTCTTCTTGCCATCTAAAACTGCATTGATCAGAATGAGCAGTTTGGCACGATCTCAACAGGCAGATTGGCGTAGCCCCGGAGCCATGAGAAAACAGCAGGATGTGCGAAGCCCCGAGAAAAGACGTGCCTGTCTCCTGCCTATTGTTCGCCGGATCAGCCAGGGGTATTGGGTCCCATCAGGCTTCAGCAGCCTTTTCGCGGACCGTATGCCTCTCCCGAACCCTGTTTTTCCTCCGGTAACCTGCCCAAAGCAGAGGGGCAGGAGCGCGAATCTTCGGGATCCAACTCCAGCCGGTGCTTTCTTCCGTCTCGGTTTTGGCCGCGTTCTCCCTCTCTGACCCTGTGAAGATGTGAGCAGTCAGGCGCCGGGCCAGGCCGCATAGGGCCATGGCCCTCCCGCTCTGTGCCGCATCTTCGCGACCCTGCCAGCATCTGTCAGCTCAATCATCAAAAGCAAGATAGGCCCCTTTCATAGGGGATACAGCATGCTCGCTGAACAGCCTGAGAGCTCCTCTTTTGTATTTTCTTGGTTTGCTCTTCCACGCTTTTTTCCGTTCAGCCAGAATGGCATCCATCTCCTCCGGGCTTTTCCTCTCTCCCTTTACGCCCACAATAGCCAGTACCCTTCCCGGCACATTGATCTCAATAAGGTCCCCTTCTTCCACCAGGGCAATCGGTCCGCCGGTCTGCGCCTCTGGACTCACATGCCCGATCACCGGCCCCGTGGAGGCGCCGGAGAATCGACCGTCTGTGATCAGAGCAATAGACCGGCCCAGCTCCGCATCGGAGCTGATCGCCTCTGAAGTATAGAACATCTCCGGCATGCCGGAACCCTGAGGGCCCTCATACCGGATGAACACGGCGTCTCCCTTCTGCACTTTGTGGTGCAGGACGGCGTCCAGGCACTCCTCTTCGCTGTCAAAGGGCCGGGCGTATAACACCGCCTGGAACATTTCTTTGGGACAGGCTGTGTGCTTGATAACCGCCCCTTCCGGTGCCAGATTCCCTTTGAGAACAGCGACGGAGCCATCGGTACCCATTGGCTTATCCGCCGGTCGGATAATATCTTCCTGGGTGATGGTGAGTCCATATTTGGCATTTGCCTGGTCCAGCCAGTTCTGACAGCGCTCGTAATAGCCGTCCCGGCGCAGCTGCGCAAGATTGTCTCCCAGACTTTTGCCTGTGACTGTCATCACATCCAGATGGAGCTGGTCCCGGATCCTCTCCATCATGGCGGGTACGCCTCCGGCGTAATAGAAAAATTCCGCGGGCCACCGGCCGGCAGGACGGAGATCCAGCAGGTATTTAGCGCCGCGGTGGAGCCGGTCAAAAGTATCCCCGTCAATCTCCAGACCATATTCATGGGCAATGGCAGGCAGATGCAGCAGCGCATTGGTGGATCCGGATATGGCCGCATGAACCAGAATTGCATTTTCCAGGCTGTCCATTGTGACAATCTGACTCGGGCGCAGCCCACTCACAGCCAGCGCAACAGACTGCTTCCCAGCGCGATAGGCATAGTCCAGAAGATCCGGGCTGGTTGCGGGAAGCAGCGCCGAGCCCGGCAGAGAAAGGCCCATCGCCTCCGCCATAATCTGCATGGTGGACGCAGTTCCTATAAAGGAGCAGGCACCGCAGCTGGGGCAGGCGTTGCGTTTGGCCCAGTTGAGCTTATCCTCGTCAATCTCGCCCCGCTCATATCGGGCGCTGTACATACCCAACTGTTCCAGCGTAAGCAGTTCCGGACCCGCGCTCATGGTTCCGCCTGTGACCACGATGGATGGAATATTGACCCGGGCCTGTCCCATCAGGTTCCCCGGCAGTCCCTTGTCGCAGCTGGCAATAAATACACCGCCATCGAACGGAGTCGCATTTTCCTGAATTTCGATCATGTTGGCAATCATCTCCCGGCTGACCAGAGAGTAGTTGATGCCGTCGGTACCCTGACTCTGTCCGTCGCACATATCCGTGCAAAAATATCGAGCGCCGTGGCCTCCGGCATCTGCTACGCCCCTGCGGGCCGCTTCCGCCAGCTTATCCAGGTGGCAGGATCCGGGGTGACTGTCACCAAAGGTACTTTCAATGAATATCTGCGGCTTGTCCAGATCCTCCACGGCCCATCCAGTTCCCAGCCGAAGGGGATCCATTTCCGGTGCCAGGGTCCGCATTTTTTGGCTTATGAGCTGTTCCATTTCCAACCCTCCCGTTTATCCATGATTTTTGGGGCCGTCTCTGTCCGCCCGGGACAAACTGTCGGCCTTTCCCCTATGTGTCCCCGTTTCTTTTTGGGGTCTGCCTCCTATATTCCCGCCTGGACAGATGGGCGAATGCTGGTATCCATTCCCAGGATACTTCTGCAGGCATGCCGTCCGCAGCAGATATTCCGGCACCTTTCCCTAATTCGCTGCTGCCACAATTTCCTGGTCATGGCCTGATGGGGCAAGTCCCTGAATTTTGCGTGCCCTAAAACAAAAGGCTTGTGCCCCAAAATTCCTTCCCACCGCACTTTCTCCGCCGGTCCCCGAGGCTCATCTTCCCGGGAAATACCCCTCTTTTCAGCGGCACCGGAAAGCCCCCGTATTTTGGGTGACGAAATTCGTGTTTGAGCCGGAATGGGAAGTCCCGGGAAAAGACGCTCAAAAGCCCCCTTTTCTCCCGGTTGATGTGTAGGGGGATTTTCAGCCGCGCAGAAAGAAATTCCTTGAATATTGCCTTATGTCTTTGTATAATGGAAAACAGATCCGCACCGGCAGAATTTGGGCGAGATAATCCTGACTGCCTTTGAGCCGGTTTCTCCCCCGTACAGCAGTTTTGCGCAGGCAGCGTTGTGATGCATACAGCGGTGTGGGATGATGTCCTGCACCGCTTTGCTTGCAGAAGCAGTTGGACAATCGTTCCGGACCGCCTCCCAGGATCTCTCCTTCCCGGCATGCAGGCTGGCCCACAGGGGGGGCTATGGAATCGGTACCCGCTGTGTATTTCCACGCCCGTGAGGGACTAACAGGGTACTCGAAAAAAGGCTTCCAAGCCGGCCGAACATGCCGGACGGCAGGTCTCCTGTTCGGGCAAGGCTGGAAGTTTGTCGTCATGAGAGCCGGTTTGTCGGATGGTCCTGCCCCTCCGTACTTTTCTATATCACCCGCCGGCACAAAACGACCCAGGGGAAACTTCCGTGAAAGCGTGACGACATGACAACCATTACAGATATCAGCAACTGGAAACTGTCCATCCGGCAGACAGACGCCGGCATCACGGTCATGCGGGCTGTTACCTGCGACAGGCAGGCTGTTCTGCCTGAAAGTCTTTTTGGAAAACCCGTAACAGCCCTGAGCCATCACGCACTCAGCGACTACCCGCTCCGGGAATCTGCCGAGGAGGTCCTGGTAACGAACGGGCGCATCGACGACAATGCCATTTGGGATGATCAGCGGCTGCAGGAACTGTGGCTCCCTTCCGGACTGCTGTCTGCAGGAGATTTTGCGTTTTTGAAATGCCGTCAGCTGGAGACACTGCATCTGTATGACGATCTCCAGAAGTGGGGCGGCTGCTCCCTGCGGGGCTGCCAGAATCTGAGAACCGTCTTCCTGCGCAGCAAGGGCGAGGAGGAAAAAGAGGGTATCATCCTCCATACCATCATCAGTGACCTTACACAGGAACTGGATGTGGTTGTGGACCGACCGGGCCAGCGCCTGCGGGTGCTCTTTCCCGGTTATGAGGAAACATATGAAGAGGGTTTCATTTCCCAGGCTGTCCACTTCTACTACCAGATCCAGGGCGCCGGCTATCCCTATCACCACTGCCTGCTTCAGAAGAAACTCAATCTGAAGATTTACGACGAGCTTTGGCCTGCCTATATGGGTATGGCCCATGAGGAGAACACAGCGCTCCGACTGGCATGGTGGAGGCTGCGGTATCCGGTCGACCTGACGCAGGGGGCGGAGCAGGCTTACCTTGCCTATCTGCAGAAACATACCCGTGAAACCTTGAGCTGGCTGCTGTCTGAAGGGGACCAGGCGGGACTGAATCTGTTTTTGCAATGGGTGCGCCCGGAAGAGGAAAGTCTGAAAGCCGCCTGTGCCCAGGCGAGGAAACTGAATTTGACGGAAGCACTGGCCCGTCTGCTGGAGGAGCAGCATCGGCGTTTTCCCCTGCGGCGGAGCCGGAAGTTCGACCTGTGAGGCCGGGGTACCCCCTGCCCTCCCAACACCAGGTCCCGGAGGGAAGTTATGGATAAAAACATACCGGACCAGGAACAGTCCTTTGCCTCTGTTGGGCAGGAAATTCTCTGTGCCGCACGAAACCAGCTTGTCCTGCAGTTGCCTTTTCTGGACGCTGCTCTGTGTGCTCTCGCTTTTTCTCCGGAAAAAGGCGTCACTCCCACGCTGGCAACGGACGGGCAGAACCTGTACTATGACGGCATGTGGCTGGGAGAACAATTTCTGCGCAGTCCTATTCGCACGAACCGGGCCTATATGCACGTTCTGCTCCACTGCATGCTCCGCCATCTGGCTAAAAAACGGGGGCGAGTGGAACAGCTGTGGGATCTGGCCTGCGACGCAGCGGTGGAGAGTATTCTGGACGAGCTGGATTATTCCTGTCTGGACGAAGGTTTTGTTCCGGCGAAACAACATTTTTACAGTCAGTGCCGTCAGGAAATGCCCGTACTCACCGCAGAGGGCATTTACCGTCTTCTGCGGCGGGAGAACCTTCCCCCCTATGAGCTGGCAAGGCTCCAGCGTGTCTTCCTGGTCGATGACCACAGTCTATGGGCCCCGGAACGGCAGGATTCCCAACAGCAGATCCATCAGCAGGATTTGGCCTGGAAGGACCTGTCTGAAAAAACGGCGACCGGTATGCAGACCATACTCTCCGGGAAGGCGGCGGGAGGAAAAACCATGCTGGAGCAGCTGCAGGTAGCTGTCCGGGAAGATGTAGATTATCGTGCCTTTCTCCGCCGTTTTGCCGCGCCAAGGGAAGTAATGGCGGTAGATGGAGATGCTTTTGACTATATTTTTTATACCTACGGCCTGAGGCTATACGGGAACATGCCTCTGGTGGAACCGCCGGAAACCAGAGAGGAAAAACGAATTGAAGATTTTGTCATCGCGATAGACACTTCCCTGTCTACTTCAGGCGATCTGGTCCGTCAATTTCTGGCTTGTACCTATGCGGTTCTGCGCAGTACCGAGACCTTCACCCGCCGTGTCAATATCCGTATCCTTCAATGTGACAATCAGATCCGCCAGGATACCCATATCAGACATCTGGATGATCTGAAAGAATATATGGATCATTTTGAGCTGTATGGCGGCAGCTCCACCGATTTCCGCCCGGTCTTCGATTATGTGCAGGAACTTTGCCGGCAGGGCGCCTTTTCGAATCTGCGGGGCCTTCTTTATTTCACGGATGGTATGGGTACCTTTCCCACCCGCAGGCCCCCTTATGAGACGGCGTTTATTCTATTGAAAGAACCTCCCCTGCCGGTGCGCATTCCCTCCTGGGCCATCCGCCTGGTACTGGATACCCCTGATCTGGACAGAGCCGTATCCGAGTCGGCTGATTGGCTGGAAGAAGAGCTGGATCTGGAAGATCTGCCCCGCACCTGACAAGCGCCAGTCCCCTGCAAAGAGGAAGCGGAACCCTGAGGAAAAATCAGCAACTTTAAAAAATTCAAAAAGGAGACGGCATCCCTCCCCTTGTGAAGAACAAGGGGTATCCTGCCAAAATCAGGATGAATATCAAACAAGCAAAGCAGGAGATTATAGACACGCTTCATGCCTATCTGGCCAAGGACGCCCTGGGCAATTACCTCATCCCCTCCCTGCGCCAGCGGCCTGTTCTGTTAATGGGCCCTCCGGGGATCGGGAAAACACAGATTATGGAGCAAATCGCCTCGGAGACGGGGGTAGGGCTGGTTGCTTATACCATTACGCATCATACAAGGCAGAGCGCAATTGGCCTTCCCTTTATTGAAAAAGAGGTATTTGACGGTCGGGAAGTATCTGTCACAGAATACACCATGAGCGAAATCCTCACCTCTGTCTATCGGCTGATGAAACAGACCGGTCTGCGGGAGGGGATTTTATTTATCGATGAGATTAACTGCGTATCCGAAACGCTGGCCCCCATGATGCTTCAGTTTCTCCAGTGCAAAACCTTTGGGAACCAGAAACTCCCGGAGGGGTGGCTGATTGTAGCAGCCGGGAACCCGCCGGAATACAACCGCTCCGTCCGCGATTTTGACGTTGTCACGCTGGACAGGGTGAAGCGCATCGAAGTGACGGAAGATTTTGGAGTATGGAAGGAATACGCCCGCCGCAAAGGCCTGCACGGCGCCGTCATCTCCTACCTGGAGATCAAGAAAGAGAATTTCTACCGTATTGAAAATACCCCCGACGGACTGCAGTTCGCTACAGCCAGAGGCTGGGAGGATCTGTCGGAACTTCTGCTTGCCTATGAGAAGCTGGGTATGAAGCCAGGCAGACAGGTCGTAGAACAGTATATACAAATGCCCTCCATCGCCAAGGATTTCGCCAACTATCTGGAACTCTACTATAAATATCAGAAGACCTACCAGGTAGAGGATATTCTCCAGGGGACGTGGAAGCCGATCAACATGATGGAACTGCAGGCGGCTCCTTTTGACGAGAAGCTGTCGGTAATCGGTCTGATCCTGAGCAGGCTGTCAGAAAGTGCCAGGGAAACCCGAAGACAGGAAATGCTGACCGATGAACTGCACAAACGCCTGGTGACCCTGCGGGAAGCCCTGTCGGACAAAAATCCCCAGGCGGCGGTACAGGCTTTGGAAGAGGAGACCCGCCAGCAGCTTCGCAGGGCGGAACAGGCTCATCAACTGGAGCGGGAAGAAAGGGACCTGCTTCAGCGCCTGGTGCAGAAACTGGAGATGTACAGCCGGCGTCTGGGGGAACAGGCACTCACGAACGGCCAGGAGGCGATGGATGCCGTTCGCAGCTGGTTTGCAGAAGAAAGAGATCTCCTGGATAATCTGGCTGCGAAAACAGGCAGTGCGTTTGATAACGCTTTCACTGCTTTGGAAAGGGCCCTTGGCCAAAGTCAGGAGATGGTGATCTTTGTCACCGAGATCACGGCGGGGTATGATACCAGCTGGTTTGTGGAAAACTACGGCTGCGAGGCATATTTTCGCTGTAACCAGCAGCTTCTTTTTGACGATACCGCCCACCGCATCCGGGAACATCTGGCAGCAGCCAAGGCATCTGGACAAAAAGAAGAGCTCCCTGGAAAGGGACAAAGAGGAACCTGAGAGCGCGCTCCTCTCTGCCTCCCAAGACGGAGAGGGTCCAGACCATCCGAACCTATGACCGCAAAAGCGCGACCGCCACATCGTTGACATTGGTGCCGGTAGGACCTGTTAGAATAAGTCCGCCCACCGCCTGCAGAGCATGGTACGCATCATTTTCCTGCAGCACAGAGAATACATCCAGCTTTTTTTCTGCCAGGGCAGCCATCGTATCGCCATCCACATAGCCCCCGGCGGCATCGGTTGGTCCATCCGTTCCATCGCTGCCCACAGAAAACAGCGCTGCACCGGAAAGGCCCGCAATACCTGGTGCCGCTGCCAGGGCCAGTTCCTGGTTCCGGCCTCCCATTCCCCTGCCGGTGAGATGGACGACTGTCTCTCCCCCTGCAATAAACGCCAGATTTCTTCCCCTTCCCCCATGGCTTTTCAGCACACTGGCCAGAAAACTGCCCGCTTCTCTCGCCTCGCAGCACAGCCGGTCCGTGAGATACACCGGCTCGTAACCCAGGCTTTTGCATGTCTCCTCCGCTGCTGCGCATAGTTCCCGGACGGAACCGGTAATGTATGTCTCCCCATTGGACAGTTCTTTGGGGGTCTCCACAGCCAGCAGAGAGGCTGCCTGGTCCGAGAGCTGGAGCCCATATTTCCGCACTACCTTCTCTGCCTCCGCACAGGTCGAACTATCGGGGCTGGCAGGGCCGCTGGCGATCATATCCAGCGGATCTCCCAGGATATCACTGAGAACAATGGAAAATACCCTCGCCGGAGCGCAGGCCAGAGCAAATCTGCCGCCCTTCACAGCGGACAGCCGCTTGCGAACGGTGTTCGTCTCCACAATGTCTGCCCCACAGGCCAAAAGCTGATTTGTTATATTCTGGAGTTCCTGCCCGGATAGCAAAGGCTTTTCAAAAAGAGCGCTTCCCCCGCCTGACAATAGGAAAAGGACAGTATCCTCTTCTGTCCGGTTCTGCACCATTTTCAGTGCTTTTTCCGTGGCTGCAAAGCTGTTCTCATCCGGAACAGGATGGCCCGCCTCCCAGCAAAGTACGCCTGGAATCTCCCCTTTGCTATGGCCGTATTTGGTGATTACCAAACCATCATCCACTTTTCCCAGCTCATCCACCGCCGCCTTTGCCATTTGCCAGCCTGCTTTTCCAACGGATACCAACAAGGTTTTTCCAGGTCCGGGTTTGAATTTTCTCAACGCTCTCTTCACCGCTTCATCCGGCAAGACAGCTTTGATGCTGGCATCGATGATCTGATCGGCGTCTGCTCTCAAGGCAGTATCCATATTACATCCCTTTCCACTCATTACTGCGGGTATAATTCAGTTAATTTCCTATTTTCCCGCTATCGGGAAGAAGCTTCTCCAGAGCAAACAGCTCTCAGATCGGGCGGATGCCGTAACCGATAACCCGTCCCCTTTCCAGAAGCAAAAGGATATTCTCAAGAACCGGCCACCTCCCCTTGCTCCCCTTCACGCGTCTCTCTTTTGGGGCTGATATCTCCATATTTCCATATATATGTCATCCAGCACTTGCGGGGCTTGAACGCGAATGCATTTTTCCGGAGCCTTTTGAAAGCACAAGCCTGATCTCTTCTTTTGTTTGTCTCAAAATGGCTTCATTTCCTGCTTTCGCCGCTCTTACCGTGACCGCCCGCTGTGAGGCCCCACATCCCGCCCCTGCGTTTGCCGGCACGGCGCTGCTGCATGAGCATGTGCCCCCTCCCGATTGAACAGGCATAGAGGGAATCGCCGGCTTTCTTCCTATTTCAAACGCCACACTTTTTCGTATGGTTTTGCCAATTTCCCGAGTTTGGCATAACCGGGATCCTGCAGGCATGTACTTGAATTGTATCCCTGTGTTTTCCAAGCTTCTCACAGGTATGTCTCGTTCGCAGGGTCCTCTTTGTCTTTCAGCCATGCGTATTGTCTCTTCCACGCGCGGGAAGGAATTCTGCAGATACAATCATCTGAATTGAAAGCACAAATACCTTTTATGCCGTGACGTTTGCAGGCATCTGGGTCACTAAATCTGCAGCCGTATGTTTGTGTTTCTGTATCCTGCGGGTTTAAAGGAGCGTTAAATGGCACTTTAATATTTTTCTTTTTCACTGGTTACATCCTCCGTGGAATGTTTTGTCAAACTACCTGGTACCAGCGTCAACGATCCATCCTGAAAGGGAATGGGCTTTGTAACTGCCCGGTCGTGGTAACGACTTGCACCTGACGGCGTTCCTCTCCGACCTTTTGCCCCAATAGGCATTGTCTAAAGTGGCGTTACACCACGGGACGGTTGACTGCGCCCCTTGCAAGAGAGATTGACTCGCCTGCAACTGTATCAGTTACTAAGGATCTGTGAATAAATTATTACTACAGTTTATTCACAGATCCTTACTTTTATCTGTATAAAGTTACCCACGCTCTATGTAATGCGCATCTCGTGCGGGAACTACGTGCTAT
>CAZGAM010000013.1:0-17895 GCA_964523685.1 uncultured Oscillospiraceae bacterium
GAGGGATTAAATTTACCAGATAGCTTATGTACGATAGGATATGGCGCATTTTATGGCTGCGAGAGTATTTTGTCAGCAAACATTCCAAGCTCTGTAGAGTTTTTGGATTACTATACTTTTTATTTGTGCACTAATTTAAAAGAAATTCGGTTATGTAACAATTTAAAAGAAATTCAATTGTACTGCTTTTATAATTGTTCCTCGCTTCAGTATATAGATATACCAGAAAGCGTGGAAAGTATTGGATCTAATGCTTTTAATAATTGTATTAATTTAACGAGGGTGATAATTAGAAATAAGAATACAAAAATTGGTGAAAATGCATTTAAGAATTGTCGAAACCTGACAATTTATGGAATCAATGGAAGTGAAGCTGATAAATTTGCTAACTTTAATTATATACGATTTAAGGATATTTCATCATTATAATATTTGTTGTTTGCAAATTGAAAATAAGCATAAAACCTTTCCTGCTGCTATTTGCTTTGAAGAAGTATTATTTTGTTTTGAACACCTAAAGCATCTTGCACGTCACTTTCATGATTTATCTATAAATTAAACGTTGGATAATCTAATAATAATTTCCTAAACTCCTGGTCTATACAGATTTCACCTATTTATTCTATTTATACACGAATGCACAGCAAAATATTTCTGGATGATTTATGCAGAATTGTTTTACAGTGATAAAGTTCACATCAAGTGTTGACAATATCTATCTTTACAAAATAATTTGATGAATTTGTAAAAATGAAACACTTGAATTTATAGAATCAACGGGTGAATCTGTACCTATTCACAACCTGTCTGGGCCTGCATATTGCGGACATCTACTTGGATTCAAATTTATGTAAAAATTTATACAAATTGCCTTTTTGGGATGGTCGGTAAAGACTTACTAGAAAACAAGATAGGAGCAAAATAATATGAGTGATGAAATTAAGAGAATCGGCGTTTTGACTAGTGGGGGAGATTCCCCTGGAATGAATGCTGCTGTACGTGCTGTTGTTCGTACTGCACTCGGAAAGGGTATCGATGTAATAGGCATTCGCAGAGGATGGAACGGTCTTGTTCACAGCGATTTTTTCAAAATGGATGCCAGTTCAGTGGACCATATTTTGGACAGAGGAGGCACCATTTTGTATACAGCCCGTAGCAAGGAATTCATGGAAGAAGAAGGACAGAACATGGCAGTTAGTACCTGTAAATTACTGGGTATCGATGCTGTCGTCGCCATCGGTGGAGATGGTACATTCCGCGGAGCTCTGGATTTAAGCAGGAAAGGAATAGCCGTAGTCGGTATTCCTGCTACTATAGATAATGATATTGGATGCACGAATTATACCATAGGTTTTGATACAGCCTGCAACACAGCCATTCAGTGCATAGATAAACTCCGGGACACCATGCAAAGTCATGAGCGTTGTTCGGTGGTGGAAGTGATGGGGCGGCATGCGGGATTTCTTGCTCTTTATGTAGCTATCTCCGTTGGAGCCACAGCGGCTCTTATACCGGAGAGAGAAGTAGATTTTGATGAAGATATCATAGAGCGCATACGGCAGTCCCGCATGATGGGGAATACCCATTTTATGATTGTGGTGGCAGAAGGTGCGGGATCCGCAGTTGAGATTGGCAAACGCATTCATGATGAGTTGGGTTTGGATCCCCGTGTGACCGTTCTCGGTCACATTCAGCGGGGCGGTTCCCCCACAGCGCGCGACCGCGAAACAGCTACCCGTATGGGATATGAAGCAGTAATGAGCCTTGTCAGAGGCGAGAAAAACTGTGTTGTCGGAACAAAAGAAGGCGGGATTGTGACAATGCCGATTGAAGAGGCACTGGTCATGAAGAAGCATCTTCAGATGGAACGCTATGATGTACTGGAGGCTATGCACGCAAAGAAGCAGTAAGGCGGGAAAGAGCAACAACCAGTTAGACGCGCAGCGAGGATGGAGGCAATTGTATGAAGCTGACTTTTTTAGGAGCCACGCATGAAGTAACCGGAAGCTGCACCTTGATCGAGATTGGCGGCGTTTTTGGACTAGTTGACTGCGGTATGGAACAGGGAGAAGATATCTTTGAGAATCAGGAGATACCTGTTAATCCTAGCAGCATAGATTTTGTTTTGCTTACCCATGCCCATATTGATCACTCGGGAAATCTGCCTCTGCTTTATAAGCAGGGGTATTCCGGAGCGATCTATGCCACGGCAGCCACGTGTCACCTGTGTGAGATTATGCTTCGCGACTGCGCCCATATCCAGGAGTCAGATGCTGAGTGGAAGAGTCGAAAAGCCCAGCGTGCCGGTGAGTCAATGGTAGAACCGGCGTATACGATGGAAGACGCCGAGGAAGCGATAGCGCATTTGCGGCCGTGCAATTATGGGGAAATGGTGCATATTGCTGAAAATGTGATTATCCGCTTTACTGATGCAGGTCATTTGATGGGCTCAGCAAGCATAGAAATATGGCTAACTGAAGCAGACACGACCAAGAAAGTCGTTTTTAGTGGAGACATTGGGAATCTCAACCAGCCAATTATTAACGACCCCCAATATTTGACAAACGCAGATTATGTAATAACAGAGTCTACCTATGGCGACAGGTACCACGACAAGGCAGGCGTCAACAGCGTACAGTTTCTGGCGGATGTAATTCAGCGTACACTGGATCGCGGAGGGAATCTGGTTATTCCCTCCTTCGCGGTGGGAAGGACTCAGGAAATATTGTACTTTATTCGGGAAATAAAACTGAATAAGTTGGTGACCGGACATGATGATTTTCCGGTGTATGTAGACAGTCCTCTTGCCAATGAAGCAACAGGTATCTTTCTTCAGTGTGATCGGGATTATTTTGACAGCGAAACACAAGCGCTGCTGGATCAGGGAATCAATCCTCTGGTTTTTCCTGGTTTAAAGGTCTCTGTATCCAGTGAGGAGTCAAAACAAATTAACTTTAATCGAGATCCCAAAGTCATTATATCCGCCAGTGGTATGTGTGAGGCGGGCCGGATCAGGCACCATCTGAAGCATAATCTCTGGCGGCCGGAGTGTACGGTGCTGTTTGCAGGCTATCAGGCGGTCGGCACAACGGGAAGAGCTATTTTGGATGGGAAAAAGAAAATCGCTATCTTTGGAGAAGAAGTTGCCGTAAAAGCAGAAATATGCTTCCTGCCCGGCAAAAGCGGGCATGCAGACAAAAACGGGCTGATAAAGTGGATCACTTCCTTTGAAGAAAAGCCCACCATGGTTTTTGTCAATCATGGAGAGGATGAGGTCTGCCAGAATTATGCGGAATGTCTGAGAGAGGAGTACGGTTTTCAGACGTTTGCTCCCTATTCTGGAACGGTATATGACTTAATTTCTGATCAGTTTATAGAAACACCTGCTGGGGTGCCGATCGCGAAGAAGAGTCCTAAGCAGGCACGTAATGACAGCGTATTTAGTTCTCTCCTTGGCGCGTGTCAGAAGCTGACAGACTTGGCGCAGTCGTGCAGAGGGATTCCCAATAAGGAACTGAGCAAATTTACAGGTCAAATCAATTCTTTGATAGATAAGTGGAGCAGTTGGGCTTCCAAAAAGTAATGTCTTTCACAATACACAAGCAGCGGCGCATAAGGAAATATGAGCCGCTGCTTGTTAGGTGTTAATTAGGTGTTAACCAGAAGTTTCTGATTAACTATTCTGTAGTTTCCGCGGGAATTTCATTTTGTGGCATGGTGTCAGGTTCTCTCATAGACAGGGCAGTATACAGAAATGCTAAGCCAAGTGCCGCAGCCATGGCGATGGAACCATAACGCATGGGAAGCAGATATCTCGTTTTCAGATAGGCATGGTATCCCAAAAGAGAACCGAAACTTACACAGATGGCTACTGGCGTATAGGCAGGCGAGGAAACTGCCAGCGCGACGGTCAAAATATCCGCGATGAAGAAGTATCGGTCATGCATATGGGGGAGAAAGAAAGGAACACCAATACAAAACAGAACACATGCTCCAAACAGAGAATATAGATTACACTGCTTAAGGCGTATGCTAAACCATACAAATAGAAAGCTGCAAAAGAAAAAGACGAGTACTATACCGATGAGGGAAGCAGTCTTATTGGGTAGAGAGTTAAAGTTGAACAGTGCATAGATAGAAGAAGAATTGTAATTCAGTCCATCCCCGATTGTGCTCGTATTTCGTAAGTACAGGGTGAGCAATTCCGTGAAGTCCCTGCCCGCCAGGACGGCGGGCAGAATAGAGACAATGTAAACAACAGGAAAAATAAAAATATGACGGAATTTAATGCGGCCTGATAGAAGAAAAATAAAATAAACCGGTAGCAGGAATATTCCCTGCAGCTTGAAGGAGATACTCAGTGCTATTGCGGCAACAGACAGGCAGGGTTTATCATCCAGAGCATAATAAACAGCCAGTACAGCAAAGGAGGCATAGATGCAGTCACACTGACCCCATAGGGAGCCGTTTAAAACGACAGAAGGAAGCCATAGGACGACAATAAAGGTCAGCAATTTTTTGGAAGGATTGTTCCCTGTGAGCACCCCTACCAGCCGCATAGTTCCCCATGCCAGTACAATATCAAAAAAGATACTTACCAGTTTCACCAGGAGAACGCTGGATATATCACTCAGAGAGATGAGAGCAAGAAAATAGAGGTAAGGTACATTGTAGTTGCAGCTCCAGATCTCCTGGCCCAGCCCTTTCCAAGCACCGTTGTCGCGCAGCGATTGCAGCCAGACACTGATCCAATCTTTATAATCCAATGTTTCATAGGGAAGTACACTGTATCGAAGAACAAAAGTCAGTGGAATCAGAATAAGGCATCCTGCAGCCATCGCCCTGCTTTTCATAATTCCCTCTCGCCATATGAGAAAGAGGGCAAGGAGAAGTTCTGCATACAGAAGTATGGTAGCTCTGTAATCCAAAGTACACCTCCTGATTACAATTGCACAAGAAAAAACGGCGGAGCGTCCGCCGCATGCAGAATTTGATAGCTCATCTGCATAGAGAAAGACGAAAGAATTTTGCTTTTTGATTCTATCACGAATGACAGAAACAATCAAGCCGTAAAATGAAGTCTATTGTAAAACTTGAAAGTGCACGCGTTCTTCACTGGCAGCATTTCTATAACGAAAGGGAAAAGTCCCTATGACCCAGCTTATATCCCAGAGATGCTGCAGTGCGGTTCCTGAATCATGGATGATTGCTTAATATAGGACCTTGACGGAAAGGCACCAGTGGAGTACAATGCCTTATTGACAGAGTTAGATTTTACCAAAGCGAGTATACAAAAGTGGGTGATTTTCCCTGCTGTTGGCAGCCGTGTAATAGTGGAGGAGCATTGTTTCGAGAACGCAGACCATGATTGGATAGGGAGAACTTGGGTTCTTCGCAGAGCGGAAAGCCAAGTTTCTGCTATGCGTGATGGTAAAATTCGTTAGAAAGGATGAACAGATGGTAGATCTTTACACTTATTTAAAAACAGGAGTTGAAAATATCGTCAAAGGTGCACTGAAGGCTACCGCTAAGGATCCTAGAGAAAGTGCTTTTATGACTCGTTTTTCACTGTCATGCCGTGCTGCAGCAGTTAGACGGAAAAGATTCGAGGAGCAGGGAGAACATATTCCTGCTTTTTTGATAGTCAGTATCACGTCAAGCTGCAATCTCCACTGCGAAGGATGTTATTCTTGGCAATTCCACCCGGGCGGCGTGGGTGCGCCGGTAGATCAACTGACAAGCGAGGATTGGAATAAGATCTTTTCTGAGGCGAAAAATCTTGGTATCAGTTTCATTTTACTTGCCGGAGGCGAGCCGCTTATGCGCAGGGACGTCCTGGAAGCAGCCGGGAAATACCCCGATATCTTATTCCCGGTTTTCACGAACGGAACCGTCTTTGATGAGGAATATTGTAAGCTTTTCGATGCCAAACGGAATTTAGTACCCGTAATCAGCCTCGAAGGGGCAAGGGAAAAAACAGACAGCCGGAGGGGCAGCGGCGTATATGACATTGTAAAGGCAGTTATGGAGAAAATTCAAAAGAACCATTTGATTTTTGGTGTTTCCATAACTATGACAACGGAGAATAGGCAGGAGGTTACCGGAGAAGAATTTCTCAATGATCTGCGAAGCAGCGGCTGTAAAGCAGTGATCTATGTCGAATTTGTACCAGTGTCAGAGCGTACAGAGCGTTTAGCACTTGGCGATGAGGAGAGGTGTTCCTTTAATAATCGCTTGACAGAGATAAGAAGAGAATATCCTGACATGGTATTTATCTCCTTCCCAGGTGATGAGAAGAGTTCCGGCGGATGTTTGGCGGCAGGCCGTGGTTTTTTCCATATAAACGCCTGCGGTGGGGCGGAACCATGCCCTTTTTCGCCTTACTCTGATATGAACGTGAAAGATCACTCTCTTTTGGATGCAATGCATTCGCACTTGTTTACTTCTCTACGGGAAGGGAATATCTTAATGGAAAACCACAGTGGGGGCTGTGTTCTCTTTGAGAAGAGCGAGATGGTTGAAAAGATCTTAGGAAAGGGGCAAAACGAGGCTGCAGAACTGGAAGGTTGAGTTGGCTCTATTGTGTAAAATAGCCTGTGGGTGGATCATCCCGCAGGGATTTTCGATCTTTTGCCTATTCTTCCCAATGTGCCCAAATATTTCCAGGCAGGCACTGCGGATAGACGCCGTTCTTATCAGAAAGGGGATACTTGCGATGGGGCTCTGTAGGTAAACCCGAACGGAGATCCTTTCGAAAGGCTGCAGAAGATCCCATGTATATAGATAAGTCTGGCCTGATTACCATTACCAACAACGTGATGGGCTCTTCTTCCTGGAACCGGATTTGTGTGACCCGGCGCCCGGGGCTTCGGTAAGACCATGGCGCTGGATATACTGACAGCCTACTACAGCGAAAGCGGAGATGTCCGGGGCCTGTTTTCCCAATTGGAGTTTGCCAGAGATCCGTCCTTTGAGGAGCACTGGAACAAGCGTGATGTGATTTGCCTGGATATGAAATCCATGTGCCATGCAGAGGAGGCCCCAGAAAATTGCGTTTGCCAACAACTATACTGATTCTCTGACCTATAACAACCGGGGGGTCCTTCATTCTGTTCTGGCGCTGGCTTATCACGATGCCTGTGCCGGGGATGTGGAGTACAAGCTGCTTTGGGGGCTTCCCCCGGAATGGATGTAAAGGTATGTGGATGTATTATGCCGCCGGCAAAGAACGGCGGTGCGGTGTGCCGATCCTCCTGGAATCAAGTTGGAGAGACAGGAAGACACACCCATCCGGCAAATCGAGAACGGGAGCTAAACCGGCAGGCTGAAAAGCTATCCGGAGATCCTCCTGGTGGAAATTTGCTATGTCAGTGAACGAACAGTCAAAATTACAAAAAACATATCTGTGTCATCCAGACATGGAAGTGGGATAATCCCTTATCCAGAATCGGAAGGCAAGGACTCGAGTCAGTGTCAATCCCTGCAGAAGGTGCTGCTGGGATACTTTGACGCAGCACTGTCAACCAGTTAGAGAGAGGAGATACTTATGATTGTATGGGAAGAAGTCGTATCTGAAATATCTGAATTGCTGTCCATGTTAGACGGAGATGAGTATCCTGAGACATATCAATATCTTTCCTCAGTGCAGGTCGAGATTGATCCTGAGTATGAGGAAGAGGAAGAGGAGGATGTAACCGTCCTTCGTGGAGATGATGAGAAACAACCAGACATCACCTTATACGAAATTGCAGTAGGGATCATGCATTGCGATTTGCCTAAATGTTTTCCAGATTTCGTGCTTGATTTTGTCCTGTATCTGCTCAAGCAGGAGATTGTTGAAGGAAAAGATGATGCCATGAATGAGCTGGGTTCCTACTACTATAACGGAGATCGCGGCTTCGAACAGGACTATAAACAGGCAATGGACTATTATCTGATGGCTGCAGAGAAGGGCAATATGACGGCGCATGAGAATCTGGGGTATTGCTATTACTATGGAAGAGATGGTCAACCGGATTACAAAAAAGCATTTCACCATTTTGCTCTTGGCGCTTTTTGCGGCAATCAGGTTTCTTTATACAAAATTGCCGATATGTATCTGAACGGATTATATGTAGAAAAGAATGAGCAGGAAGCCTTTTTTCTTTATATGAGATGTGTTATGTCGATAATCGATGATTCAGATACGGATCGTGTTGCCGGACCGGTATATCTTCGACTTGGAAAAATGTTTGAAGAAGGTTTGGGAACGGATAGAAATCTGAAAAATGCACTGGCCGCTTACCAGAAAGCGGAAATATATCTGTATGAAATGGTAGAATCGGGAAACACGAAGTATAAGAACAGTTTGAAAAATGCCATTGAGGGAGAGAAGGAAGTTCGAGAAATGTTGTTGAAAGACTTAAAGGATAAATGGGAGGATGATAGGTAGCTGCATCCTCGTCACCTGGGCGGTTTACATCGATTTGGGATAGAAGAGGCAGGAAATGATGAATAGGAATCAGAACTCTGGGACTAAAGGCTGCTGGTGACCTCCTGGTGATGGCCGCAAGGCAGAAAGCAGATGCCAAGCGCGGATGGGGCAGGGCTGCGGGCAGCAAGGATAAACTTTGTGCAGCGAGGAGAGCATAGGGCCAGCAAGAAAGAACGCGCAGCATCCCAGCAAATCATCGATTGAGATGAGACCCTTTTTTGCCTGAATCATAGAAGTTCAGGAGCAGAAAATTCGCATGATTGATGAAAATAGGAAACGTTTCGGAAGTATCAGCCCGATGGGAGGAGAAGAGTGAGACATGAGTGATAAGAAAAATAAACGCATTTCCAAGGCTATGACGTTTATTCTCCTTTTTGGCGTTGTAAGTCTTTTCTCAGATATGACCCATGAAGGAGCTTCCAGTATTCGAGGCGCTTATCTCTCTCTTCTGGGAGCGTCTGCCGGAACCATTGGTTTTATTTCCGGACTGGGAGAACTCATTGGATACTCCATGCGCTATGTATTTGGCAAAATTACCGATAAAACAAAAAAGTACTGGCCTATGACGATTGTCGGATACATTTTGGATGTTCTGGCAGTACCGGCGCTGGCACTGGTTGGGGAGCACGGATGGATCGCAGCCAGTGCACTGCTGGTGATTCAGCGAATGGGTAAAGCCATAAAAAAGCCGGCAAAAGACACCATAATGTCCTTTGCAGCTACACAGGAAGGAGTAGGGAAAAGTTTTGGCATTCAGGAAGTACTGGATCAAATTGGAGCCTTTCTGGGGCCGGTACTGCTGTATCTTGTCATGCTCTTTAAGACAGAAGGTACTACTTTCCAGATCTATTCCACCTGTTTTGCTGTGTTGGCAATACCCGGTGCTATAACGATTGTTCTGCTTTTCTACACGAAGCATAAATTTCACAATCCGGAACAGTTTGAGCCATCTCCGAAAGAATACATCCCGTTTAAAATGAAAAAGGAGTTTCTTTTCTATATTGCCGGAATCAGCCTGTTCGCATTCGGATTTATCGATTACTCTCTTATCATCATGCATGTGTCGAATAACTATGGCATGGCGGAGACATCATCCCTTATTAATAGCGGCACGCTACCATTGCTGTACGCAGGAGCTATGCTGGTCGACGCTGTAGCTGCCCTGGTATTTGGTTTTTTTTACGACAAAAAAGGAGTTAAGGTTCTGGTTTGGTCTACTGTGATCTCTGCTCCTTTTGCAATATTTGTGTTTGGCTTTCATTCCGTACCCTTGGTACTCATAGGAGTGATTCTTTGGGGTGTGGGAATGGGAGCTCAGGAATCGATCCTGAAAGCGGCCGTTACCAGCATGGTTCCCAAAAGCAGCCGTGCTACCGGATATGGAATTTTTGAGTGTGCTTTTGGAATTGCGTGGTTCTTAGGCAGCTGGCTGCTGGGGGTGCTCTATGATATCAGTATTCCCGCGATGATCAGTGTTTCTGTCGTTTTTCAACTTGCGGCGATCCCCCTCTATCTCCTTTCGAACCGCAAAACTGCGAAGTCTATGCTTTAATGCGACAAGGCTCGAAAGTCACCCAATCTGGCAGTTTCTTTGACCTTTCCACCTGCTTGATCCTGGTGGTTGCAAGAAAGAAAAGAACCACCGCAAGGGTGGTTCCTGATATTGGCGTATTTTCTTGGGGCGTAAATCAGCTCAAACTGCTATTTTTGATGTTTTTCACTGTGCTGAGTCAATTACCCATCCCCTACAGGGCTTGTAACTGCCGGGTCATAGTAAACGATTTGCGCCTGACGGCGTTTACCTCAAACCTTTGACCCCAATATAGGCATTGCGTACTTTCCGGTGCAAACGAATGCTTTAGCTACCGAGAAATTTCTGTAAAGAAGCTTTTTTCCTTGTTTTGACATGATATTGTTCCGGAGAAAAAAAGACTATTGTTCACAGGGAGAACTTTCGTGAGGGATATTTATTCCAGACATACCTTTCTAAGCAGGTTATCTTGTCAGAAAACACCTGCTTGGATTTATAGATGGTCATGCATCCTTTGCAGAGCTGGTGGATTAACAGAAGCAGGGTGTAATCCATAGAGTACCCAAAAGCGGGAAGGTTCAAGGAAGCAATCATGTGGCAAGCAGGCAGAGAAGAAGCAATATTTGCAAGTACTTCAGGTGGACCCAGCAGATCGCTGTACTGCGGCATAGCAAATAGATAACATGCGCAAAGTGCAAGCATCCTGAAGCGGCGAATCGTGCTGCTGCTATACAGGAACCAACGTCAGGATCCTTCCCTTTGCCTGGAAAACAAAAAAACAAAAAAGTGTCCTTACGGCATCTTTTGATTCTGTAAGAACACTCTATGGTGCGGGAAAAGGGACTTGAACCCTCACGTCCAGATGAACACAGGCACCTCAAGCCTGCCTGTCTGCCAATTCCAGCATTCCCGCATTGCTTTCCCATTATATCACATTTTGATCTCTTGTCAAGCCTTCCGCGAGAAAACAACGATGACAACGATGAAAGTTGAAAATTACGTGCAAGGCAGGAAGGCGTGATTTCACGAAAGCTCGATGTTTTCTCAGGACATGTTGCCCTCCATTTGTTCATCAATTTACAAACTTGTTGGTAATATTTGGGAATTGATAAGATTGATAGAGCGAGTGGGATGGGAATCGAGAGGTATTTGTGATTGTGAAAGAAGAACCGGACAGCGTGGCGTACGTAGGAGAGGCTCCCTGAAAAGCAGGGGGAACATGGCCTGCGCTTAATAAGCTGTACTTGGGCGTTGCTATATGGGGATGGTTAACAGAAAATCCAATAGAGATTTGAGAGGAGAGCAAGTGAAAAAAGGGGCTTTGACAATCATGGCGGCAGTGATGGGAACTGCGCTCTTCATGAGTTCCTGTGCGGGCGGGGGAGAAACAGCCCCAAGCGGCATACAGGAGGAGAAAAGAGAGAGTTCAGAAACACCTAATTCCCCTGCTGTTTCGGACGAAGCTGACATGAAAAAGGAGGAACGAGGCATGATCATGAAAATTGAGGATACCGAAGTGATCGTAGCATGGGAAGACAATGAATCTGTTGAAGCGCTGCAGGAGCTTTGCGAAGAGAAGCCCCTGGCGGTCCAGATGTCCATGTACGGAGGCTTTGAACAGGTCGGCTCTTTGGGGACGGATCTGCCGAACAGCGATGTGCAGACGACAACAGGTCCTGGCGATATTGTTTTGTATTCCGGAAATCAGCTGGTCGTGTTCTATGGCTCCAACACGTGGGAATATACCAGGCTCGGCAGGATCACAGACAAGTCAGCGGATGAGATGACGAAACTTCTGTCAAACGGAGATGTGACAATAATCATAACAGAAGGAAAAGCAAATTGAAGATACTGATACTCAACGGAGGTCCTCATGTAACCAACTTCGGGTATGGTGAATGCCTCTCGTAAAGGGGTACACGGTGTCGCTGATTATCAGGCGATTGGGGAGTATTGAGACATTGATGCTGCTGGGATCTTTACAGCAAACGGGGAGAGGTTAGAAAAGACAGGAATTGTATGCCTTTGGGAAAAACTGGGGCTTTCGGCATAAGAACTGCGAAGCTTTCCCTTTACGAAGGGAAAGCGAAAGGCAGCAGAAGCAAATTGCAGCGTTGGTTCGGGCTTTTCCCCCCAGCTTGCGCATTGCGGGATGTCAGCCGAACCTGCGTAAGACGCAGGAGCTTGAGACTGCCATCAAAGGGGCATAGGGTGCAGATGCCTTTTCTGGGTTTCTTCCTATTGCATCGCTTCACAGGCGAAATCCGGTGCGTGACGTGTACCATGGCGGGTGGCTGCCAGCGCACCCTGCAATCAGGGGCTGCCGCCGCAGGGGCACGCAGGTACTTGACTTTCTTCGCAGGCCAAACTGATCTGCGGCTGCTTCAACGGGACAAACAAAACAAGGTATTCCAAGGCAGGGCAGATTGATTATGAGAGGGGAGAAGGGAGGAGCTGGCTCCAGGACTTTTTTCGTTTACAGCAAATCCAAAAGCCCCAAAAAAGAGCAGGGAGCACGATATATTTTATAAGGAAGTAAGCAGATGGTGAAAAACGCAAAGGAACCCGAACCGGAGCAGGGGAAGCGTAATCCGCGGCAGGACAACTGGTATATGCGCGGCTGGCAAAAAGAAGATGTTTTGCAGCCAGACGGAAAACTTCGTACAGAATGGGTCTACCGTGGTGAATACTATGACTTTTCACCGCAGGCACCGCGTCTGCTGATCCGCGTCACCGCAGCGGTATGCGCTGTCATTCTGCTGTCCGTCTATATTGCCGCAGGAATATGGCCATCAAGCGGAGGCCTTACACCCTGGGTAGCATACCCCTACCTTCTGGAGCTGGCACCTCTATTCTACTTTCTTATGGGAGCTTTCTGGATGGTGTATACACGCGGTCCAATGACCTATAGACGGTACCATGCCTCGTTTATACGGATGCGGGCAGCGAGTTGGTTAGGTACACTCTGTATGGTTGTACCGCTGGCCGCGGAAGTGGTGTTTCTGTTCTCAGGAAAGGCTGGATCCTTAGGGAGAGAACTCATACAGATCCTCTGTATGCTGGTTTGTGTGGGGCAGTATCTGATGATTTTGGGCCTTTTGAAACGATATCCCATGGAAGAAATTCATTAGAAGCCCCTGCCTTTTTGCTTCCGGGCTGGAGAAAATTGTCTCGCCAAGCGGGTCCTTTCCAACCCGGCGTCAACCTTTTCATGCCAGGCTTACTGAGTGATCGGGGGATTGCCGCCAAAATAGGTCCGAAGTTCCTCCAGCATGGAGGAGGGGATATCTCGGCGAAAGGGCATGTCTGCAGCTTGATCCAGTTTTGTGGTAAGAACGGCCAGCAGCCGGGCATCCCGCTGCAGCGCCCAGGGGGAGAGGAGCGCGATTGTATCATGGCGCGTATGCATCCCAAATCCGTCTCTATCCATTGTCAGAGCCGGCACGCCGTTGACGGCAAAGGTATTGGAATCACTGGCCCATACTCTGTTTTCCACCGAGGCACCAAGGCCGCCGGCATCCAGGATCTCTTCCAGTGCCGTGCAAACAGAGGGATCAGCCGTAACGCCGAGCACAGTGCCGCCGACTGTCTGCCCTGCCAAGTCAACGTTTATATTGATCACGTAATGAGAAAGTTCCCTGCCGTGGCAGGAGACGAAGGCGCGGCTGCCGTGAAGTCCCCGCTCCTCGGCGCCAAAGAAGATAAATTCCAGGGTCCGATTCGGCGGGTGCTTGGCGAAATAGCGCAGATTTTCCCACAATATGGACACGCCGGCCATATTGTCGTAGGCACCTGGTCCGGCAGGAACGGAATCGTAGTGTGCGCTGAGGGCGATAACCTGTTCCGGCCACTTTGTGCCTGGTATGCGTACAAGGATGTTTTCCGATGGCCGCACCACCTGCCGCTGCCGGACCAGAATCCATGCGTCTGATGCTCCCCGCTCTACCAGTTCCCTTGCATCGTTGTAGTGTATGTACAGTCCCGGCATGGATCCCTCCGCCTGGCCGCGCAGGTCGTAATCAAATTTCAACCGGTCTTCGGGCTCATCCAGCGGAGTACCGCAGATGGATACAAAACCAACTGCGCCGGCTGTGTGCAGCCGCTGGCACATATCCTCGCGAACGCGATCACATAGCAGGGCGAAGCGGCCGCGGACCTGGGAAAGGCTGATTCGGTCCCCCTTTTCCACATAGAAAAGCGGGGCAAAAAGGCCTTCCGGAGGGGTGTCGGCGCATTTGCCGTAGGCTCTCACAGGATATTGCTTCCTGTAAGGCGCGGTTGAACGAAATTTTGCCTCCTCGACCTCGTAGGTTTGAAAAGTGAACGGCTCCTCTATGGGCGTGAGGCCGAGTGGTCGGATTTTGGCGCAAATTTCCCTGGCAGCGTCGCTTTCCGCCTTTGTGCCGCTTTCCCGTGGATAGTCAAAATGCCTGGCAAAGTCATAGGCACACTTTCCGCTGATGGTGTCCAAATTCAGCTCCTGCATATCCGCTGTTCCATCCTGTCATTGTCGGACTTCCCGGGTATCATATCATATTTCCCCCCAGATTGCTACCTGGATTTATTGGATTCTTGTCGGGGGCAGACTTGTATTTTGGGGTGCGTCATAGTATACTTGGGGGCCGAAGTAATTGCCGCCCAGGGCAGCGGCACCTCTCAAGAAGGAGGGATCTGATATGCTTTCATCTGCTCTTTATGCATTTGCCGACGAGTGCTTTGAGAAGGCCTGGCAGGACTTGGGGCCGCAGGCTGCTGTTTTAGCCGGGCAGATCAAAGAGATCCCCGGGGATCGAGGCGCACTGCTAGCACTGGCGTACGGCACCCTCCCAATCTCGGATACAGCCAGTGTGCCGGTGCCGGTACTGGACAGCTATGGGCAGCATGCCCTGTACCTCAGAGAGAACAGTCCCTTCTGTCAGAATATGGACGAGGATATGTTCCTGCACTTCGTCTGGTATCCCCGTGTGAATTCTGAGGACCTGACAGAGTGCAGGCGATTCTTCTATGAACATCTGGCAGATCGTATCGAGGGACTGGATGCGGTTTCTGCCATTTTGGAAGTTAACCGCTGGTGCGCCGAGCATATGACCTATCAACTCTCAGATGCACGGACAGAGAGTCCCATGACCGCTTTTTTCTCCGGAACAGGCCGCTGCGGCGAGGAGTCTGTGTTTCTGGTCACAGCCCTGCGAAGTGTCGGGATCGCCTCCCGGCAGGTATACGCTCCCTGGTGGGCCCACTGCGATGACAATCACGCCTGGGTAGAGGCTTGGGACGGCGCCAACTGGCGGTTTCTGGGTGCCTGTGAGCCGGAGCCGGTTCTGGACCGGGGATGGTTCTGCGATGCCAGTGCCAGAGCTCCGCTCGTACACTACCGTACCTTCTTTGATTGGAAAGAGGGGGACCCGTTGGTGGAAACCATGGGGTCTGTGCGTCTTTATAACGTGACGGCAAGATACGCAGAGACAACTTCTCTTCTTGTGCAGGTTCTCGATCCGGATGAAAAGCCTGCGGCAGGCGCTGTGGTAGAGCTGGATGTGGTCAATATGGCCGCTTACCGACCAATTGTTCGCAGCAAGACAGAGGACAATGGCTGTCTCACGATAGCAGTGGGGCGCGCTGACCTACACGTAGAAGTTTTCTGGCATGACCTGTGTGCCGCCTCACACATCCGCCCGGAGGGGGAATCATCGTCCATTACCCTGCACCTGTCTGCCCGTCGGACCGCCGTCTATGACTGCGACATGGTGCCGCCAGAGTCCTCTCCTCGCAACAGGATTGCCCTCTCTGCCGACGAAGAGAGAGAAAAAAAGGACGTGCTCGCGCATTGCACTGCGATCAGAGAAAAAATCGCGCAGGAACGGTTGAGACCGGAATACGCCCATGCGGAGGAGCCCTGGCCCCGGTTCTTTGCACTAGCTGCCGGAAATGCCCCCCAGTTATATGCATTTTATTGTGCCCATCCAGGCAGGGAGCGGGCTCTTGCTGCGGAGATGCTCGAGACCATGGCGGCGAAGGACTTTCGGGATGTCACCGATTCGCTTTGTGAAAGTCATCTTCAGGCGGCTTTACCCTACCACGGGGAAGAGCATTTTGTGGAGGAAATTCTGAATCCGCGCATCGGTTTTGAGGTTCTGGAGCCATGGAGGCCTGCCGTCCTGGCCAATTTTTCTGACCAGGACAGGCAGAAATACGCATCCTGCCCTGAATCTCTCATGGAGCAGCTGAAAGCCAGCCCTGATCCCTCGGTCAATCAGTATCCTACCCTATGCATGACACCCCTGGCCGTTCTGGCAACAGGCCATGCGGACGATTCTGCCCGCCAGACGTTTTTTGTGGCGGCACTGCGTGCCATGGGCATTCCAGCGCGCCGGAACCCTTCCAATAGCATGGCGGAGTACTGGAGAGAAGGCAGTTATCATCCGGCGGACAGCAGCGAGCTTCCTGTGGGAAGGCTGTGTTTGCTGCCGCAGGAGGGAGAGAGATTCGTCTATGGTACCAATTGGACGCTGTCCCGCCTGGGAAAAAACAGGTGGGACATTCTGACGCTGCCGGAGGGTTCGCCGGCACCAGTTGAAACGGCAGTGCGAGCCGGTTTATGGAGACTTATGACCGCGCGCCGTCTGCCCGATGGCAGCCAGCTTTGCAGAGTTTACGAATTTGTTGTCAGGCCGGGACAAACGGTGACAGTGCCTCTGACGATCCGAAAGGAACCTTCCAATCTCCTCTGCTGTATCCCACTGGATCCGATGGAACTGCGCAGCGCGGCTGGGAACCTGGTCTCATCTACCAGCGCCTGGTCCGGCCCCAGTGTTGTCATCTGGCTGCAGATCGGCGCAGAGCCCACCGAACACATTCTCCGTGAGCTTTTGGCCGCAGCAAGTGCTGTGCTGGAGCGGAGGGAACAGGGGCTGAGGCTGGTTCTTGTATTCCAAAATCAGGAAGAGGTCATGAATCCGCTGGTCCAGAGCCTTCTTGCAGCGATAGGGGATACGATAGTTCTTTTTGATGATCTTGGCCGGGTTATGACCTCTCTCGCGGAAAGACTCTCGATAGAACCCAACACATTACCGCTGTTGCTGCTCTTGGATAGAGATCACGCCTGTCGTTTTTGCAGTGCGGGTTATCAGGTGGGCGTGGTGGAACTGGTTATGAAACTGTTAGAAAGATTGAACGGAGGCGTCAAGTAAACTGGAATTTACCGGCACAGGCCGCGAGGCATTCCCTACTTTTGGCATTTCCGGCAGTACGAAAAGAGTGGTCGGCACAAAGTTTAACAATAAGCAAGGGCATCACTGCTGTCTGACGATGGAAAAAGGCAGGGAAAGGCCTTGAAAAAACAAAGAACAATCAGAAGGAATGAGAAATGGAACTGAATCTTACGAATGATTGGGACAAGACCTTCCCAAAATCCAAAAAGGTCGACCACAAAAAGGTAATATTCCGCAATCGCTACGGCATACTTCTTGCGGCGGATATGTACACGCCGAAAGACGCTGACGGCCGGCTTCCCGGCATTGCTGTTTGCGGACCCTTCGGCGCGGTCAAGGAGCAGGCGTCGGGACTCTATGCGCAGACAATGGCTGAGCGCGGTTTTCTTACGATTGCTTTTGACCCATCCTTCACGGGTGAGAGCGGCGGCGAGCCGAGATATATGGCGTCGCCCGACATCAATACGGAGGATTTTCAGGCGGCGGTAGATTTCCTCTCGGTTCAGGAGAATGTGGATCCGGAGAAAATCGGAATCATCGGTATATGCGGCTGGGGTGGTATGGCGCTGAATGCCGCGGCGCTCGACACTCGAATTCAGGCGACGGCTACCATGACGATGTACGATATGACAAGGTTAAACGCCAAGGGCTATTTCGATGACGAAGACAGCGAAGAACAG
>CAZGAM010000013.1:17905-21219 GCA_964523685.1 uncultured Oscillospiraceae bacterium
AGCGTTACGAAAAGAAAAAGGCCCTGAATACGCAGCGAATTGCCGACTTCCGATCCGGCTCTTATGAACTTGGCGGAGGTGTGGTCGACCCGCTTCCGGACAACGCGCCGTTCTATGTGAAGGACTATTATGATTACTACAAAACCAAACGTGGCTATCATCCGCGCTCCCTTAACTCAAACGGCGGCTGGAATGTAATCGGCTGTATGAGTTTTCTCAATCAACCGATCATGCAATACGTCAACGAAATACGTAGTGCCGTTTTGATCGTTCATGGAGATATGGCGCACTCCTTCTATTTTTCATGTGATGCCTTCGAGGCCATGACAAAGGACAGTAAGTATGCTGGAAATAAGCATCTTTCTATTCGCCACGGCATGGTGCATACCGACCTTTATGACGGCGGTGGGAAGGATGCCATTCCGTTTGATCAGCTGGAGAAATTTTTTTCGACGTACCTGAACAAAAATGACAAGTGAAGGCGTCAAATGCCTATCGGGCTATAGGGATTCAGAGGAAGAAAAACGTCTGACTTCCTGCGGCTTATGGCAGGAGGCGGTAAAAATAGACCATATGCGGGAAGAATTACGGGAAATGGGGCGGTGCAGACTGTTCGGGAAGAAGGTTGATGCGTTTTTTCCATACCGATTTCCGGAAAATAGGGGACTGAGCCGCCATGGAGCCATAAAAATAGGGCGATATCCGGGAACAAACCCAGACAGCATAAGGAGAACGAGAGATGAAGTGCAAAAAGGGGATAGTTGCGTTACTGGCAGTTGTTTTCATGATTACGCTGGTGGCTCCGATCGCATCAACCGCAGAATCAGCGGCGTATAATGTCTGGATAGAATCAGTGCCCAGTGGAGACGAAGAGACGCTTGTTGTGCCTATCCATACCGACGGACAGGCTACCGATGGCTTGGTAACCATTGTCTATGATCCATCGGCACTGACTGTTACGGAAGCAGGTGTGGTATTCACAAGTGCGACGGCTATGTACTCCGCAAATGCAGCGGATTCTGGAGAGCTAAAAATCAGCTGGATCGCCGGGGATGGTCATCAGGCAGGCATACTGGCAAATGTCACTTTTACGGTAGAGCAGAAAAATGCTCCGAGCGGGCTGCGGATAACAGGAGAAGCGCACGCTGGAGAGACTATAGAGGCAGATCTTACCGTGGGAACAGTAGTGAGTAATGTGGAGAACTTCAATGCGGAAGTCGTTCCTGGGGAAGGTGTTCCGGGCGGCAGCATTAATATGTCCGAGCAGGATATCATTGACGGCACATTGACGGAGGAAGAGAAGCAGCAGCTTCAGGATGGAACGGATGTGTCAATACGCCTGAAGATTAACCCCGTGACAGATCTCAGCGCTGAGGAGAAAGCGGCTATTGAGCAGGCAGCCTCTGGGTACACTGTGCTTGAATACATCTATCTTGAGCTGGAGAAAATCATTGACGGAGTAAGTCAGAATATTTATGAGACCTTTAAACCTCTCACCATTAAAATAGATGTGCCGGAAGAGGTCCGGGGACAGAATTTGGTTTTCGCTGTGATCGGGGTGATAGACGGGAAGGCAATGGTGCTGTATGACGAAGATACCGACCCGGACACCATAACATTTACCATCAGTCAGTTTTTTACGAACTACGCGATCGCCTACACGAATTTTTCGTCGACTGTGACGCCGACGTCTCCTGAAGTTCCCGGTACCACAGGCAATTCTGCGCCTACTGACAATAGTACAGGGACCCCGAATACAGGGGATGAAACGCCTTGGATGTTCTGGACAGTGACAGCGGTACTCAGCGCCGGAGGCGCATTATGGTGTCTCCAGCGGCTTCGCAGGAGATTAAGAGGAGAAAGATAGGACTTTCTCCTTTGCGTTATTATCAGTAGCAGTGTGAAAAGGGCTGGCAGCGGGGAGGAAGGAATCAGACACCATGATCCTTACAGTGAATGAATCCCCAAACCAGGACAGCACATGCAGAAATTTATGGAGAAGAACACGTCGAGACGACTTGCAGCGTGTGGAGAAGAGGACATGGAGCTATTCGGGCAAATAGTTCGAATGGATGAGTGGATGACAAGTCTGTTGTAGAGAAAAACTCTGGCGTTACCGGATGAGTCTACTAGGCCGACAGAGGAGAAACAGGAGAAGCGGCAGAATGAGGTCATAGATCTCATGGAGGAGAAGATTCTGAGAGTCTCTTGAGGGGAGCTATCCCTTCCCATGGCTTCTCAGCGGTTTTGCCTCAGATGTGCCGTGCGGAAAGAGCTCGGGAATCAAAGAGCTTGAAGGAGTCAGGCAGGTGCTATTCAGCCTGTATACAACCATCTCACCCGCGGAAGCGCGGACCTGGGGTCTGTAAGAGGAGCGAGACAATGAAGATGAAGAGAGTTATATCGTTTATTCTCTGCCTTGTACTGTCGTTTTTACTGGTAAGCGGCGGGGCGGCAACGGCGTTGGCTGATACGCCTCAGATTTCAGAACCCTTTTATGCGGATTTGACTCAGACAGAGTCCTCTGCAGAGTCAGAGAACGGTCCGCGGGAGTCGGAGTCTTTTTATCCTGACGGGACAGAAGGAGAAGTTTCTTCGGAGACAGACTTTAGTGAAATTCTGGAAGAACCGCAGACATCCCTGCCTCTTGCGGACAGTGCGGATGGAAATAAGGCTGATATGTCAGATCTGCAGGAACCACAGGGTGAACGGTATACCCGGGAGACCCAAGATCTGCAGCCAGAAGCGAAAAACGGCGATAAGTCACAGACTGCTCTCGAGGAAGGAAACATTCAGGGCGAGTCATCTGCCGTTGTTTCGGAACTTACAGAAGAGCAGATCTCCGTGTTGGAGAAGAACGCCAAAACCATGCCAGCGGAGGAAATTGACCGCGACAGCCTGGATGTAAGTTTCTATGATGAGGAGGCTGCCGGCAATGACATGGCTGAGGTCCTGGACCAGGTAGCCATAGACGATGAGCAGATCGTAAAAGTGATTATTGTTTTGAAGGATAACTCTATTATCGAGGGAAATGCTGCCGCTGTCCCCGGTGCTGCGCTAGCGGGCAGGGAGAAAGAGCTGGAGAACGAGCAAAACAGCGTAATCAGCACAATCGAGAATAATGTATTGGGAACGCCGCTGGAGGTGAAGTATCAGTATACCTGGCTTCTTAACGGTATTGCCGCTCAGCTCCCCTATGGAAGAATCCGGGAGATTGAGCAGCTGGAAGAGGTCAGACAGGTGCTCCTGCAGCCAGTCTACCACCCTCTGTCCTACGAGCGGGGGGAGGAGGCCGTTAAAGAAGAGACCGCGGA
>CAZGAM010000014.1:0-337 GCA_964523685.1 uncultured Oscillospiraceae bacterium
GACGCGCCCATCGTTTCTATTGTGATAGGCATCTGCAGGGATCGGAACTGCCTTAGTAGCCCAGTAGTTGCTCATCAAAAACCCTCTCAAAAGTACTGTTGCGCTTTTATTATTATAAGAGTTTTTAAAGATATTGTCAACATAATTATAAAAATAAAATCGATTATTTTCAATTCTTTCATAAATCTAGACCAAAAAGACGCCTATTGGGCCTGAAAAGCGTAAATTGCCCTCCGAAAATAATTTATTTTTCTAATTGTACCAAAACCGGGAAATTCACATCCATATACACCTCCATCATTTCCGATCACGTAATAAATCAGGTTTTACCGTAATT
>CAZGAM010000014.1:360-20493 GCA_964523685.1 uncultured Oscillospiraceae bacterium
ACAAGCCGATGTTCCTCATCGATGCGGCAACTCCAAAATCTGAGAGATGCTCCTTGCGCGGTTCCGACTTGCCGATTCCTTCAAAGGGATCGCGATCGATGTCTTTAATCAGCTGTGTTGATCCGTCTCAGGATTTTTTATCATTTGTCTGCCAAAAGAGGTAATCATCCCATACGCCCGGATCCCACTGTATGATTTTATGCGCATGGTTACTCTTCCTCAATCAGGCTGTGCTCTTCAAAGGGAAGCCGTCCCGCCTTGTAATCGGCCATCTTCCTCTCCAGGTAGCGCAAATTGCTGTCGGTGTAGAATGGATCCAGCGTGAGTTCAAAGGGAATACGGTGTTCTCTGCCTACTGCCTTTAAAAATACGGTGATGGCAGCCGACATGGAAAGCCCCAGATCGTTGAGAATGCTCTCCGCGTCTTCCTTTACTTTTTTGTCGATGCGGAAACTGACCTGTGTCATTTCAGTCATGGAGAAATCCTCCTGATTTGAAAATTTTACTATGTAAAATATAGCAAATAACTACACAATGTCAAGCTTTTCATCAAGGAGAGTGGTTCCGTATGCATAAAAGCGAAGGGATCTATGTCATTTGCCGCACCGGCACATGGTGGGCAGCGCTTTTGTGCGCGCTGAGGCGGCGGGGATATGACAAGCTGATTTTGCGGCCTCATGCCCAGCTCGATCTCACCCGTCAGACGGAGGTGGAGAAATTTTTCGTTTCTGATAGGTCGCAGGTAGTGATCGACGCTGCAGCGGTGGATGGCAGCATCCGGGGAAAGTGGGGCGCAGGCAGATTTTTCCATATCAACAGCGCGATCCAGGAGAACCTGACTTGGACAGCATTCAAAAGCGGTGTGGAAAAATTCCTGTTTCTGGGCAGCGCCTGCATGTACCCCCGGGACTGCCCACAGCCGATGCTGGAGGTATTCCTTCTTACAGGTTTGCCTGAATACACGAACGAGGGCTATGCGCTGGTAAAGTGCTGTGGCACGGTGCTCTGTTTCTAGTCAGTACGGCACGGACTTCATCGCGGCGACTCCTGTTAACCTTACGGCCCCGGCAACAGCTTTGACCCCGAAACACTCCAACGTGATCCCTGCCTTGATCCGAATATGACAGGCGAAGGTCAGATCGGCATGTGGGTCACTGGACAAGTGCTGCGCGAGTTCATCTATGTGGACGACCCCGCCTCCGCCGTGCTGTTCCTTCTGGAACATTCCTCGGACGAGAGGTGGGTTAATGTCGGCACAGGCGAGGAGTTTCCCTTCCGGAACTCGCGAATATGATCTGTGAGGTCACTGGCTTTGGCACATCAAAACAGGACGGAAGGATGTGTCGCATTTGTGACAGTGCGTGACTGCTCGGAATGGGCATTAAGTTTCTATTTCGTGCTTGACAATCACAAAAAACTGTTTATAATTAACTTTAGAGTTAATTACTTAAAAGTTAATTTATGAAAGGCGGAGCATCTTGTGACAGACGATTTTATTGGTAGGGAAAATGAACTGGCCGCGTTAAACGATCTATACGCCCAGAACAAATTTCAATTATTCATTTTATATGGGCGCAGAAGGGTTGGTAAAACAACGTTATTAAATGAATTCTGCAAGAACAAAGACACCATTTTTTATTCTGCCGAACAAAGTAATAATATACTCAATTTAAAGAAGTTCTCCAAAATTGTATTTAGTTTTTATGATGAGGTTAATTTAGAACCATTTGCTTCCTGGGAAAATGCCCTGTCCTACATCCATAACAGACAGTTAAATAAACGTTTGGTTGTTGTGATCGATGAATTTCCCTATCTTGTAAAGAAAAACAAGGCACTGCTGTCTGAGCTGCAGCACGTAATTGATCACAAGCTGAAAACTGGTTCCCTCTTTATGGTGTTATGCGGAAGTTATATGAGTTTCATGGAAAAAGATGTTCTCAGCGCTAAAAGTCCTCTTTTTGGAAGACGCACCGGACAACTCCACTTGAAACCATTTAACTATCAAACAAGTATGAAATTCCTGGAAGGTTTCTCACAGGAGGAACGATTAAAATTATATGGAGCGTTTGGCGGAACACCCTTATATTTGCAGCAGGTACAACCTGGTCTTAGTTTTGAAGAAAACATCAAAAAAGCATTCCTTCGCACTACTGCCTATCTTTATGAAGAACCTGTACTGCTTTTACGACAAGAGGTTCAGGAACCAGGCGTTTATAGCGCGATTTTAGAGGCGATTGCAGACGGCTACACCAAAGCCAATGAGATTTCCACTAAAATCGGTGAAGAGAGCGCTAAATGCCTGAAATACATCCATACACTCTGCGAGTTGGGTATTTTGTATAAAGAAACACCCTATGGGGAGAAAGAGTCTTCCAGAAGAACCATCTACAGCATCTCAGACTTCCTGTTCCGCTTTTGGTATCGGTATGTATTTGGCAATCGGACTCTAGTAGAGACAGGCGCACAGCAGGCTATATGGAAAAAACGAATAGAGCCTGACTATAGCAATTATATGGGTCTTGTTTTTGAAAAAGTCTGTTTAGATTACTTAACAGGCAAAAATGCAGTGGGTAAACTGCCATTCTTATTTACTTCCATAGGAAGATGGTGGGGTGCCGATCCGCGAACGCACAAACAAGTTGAAATCGATTTGGTCGCGAGTGATGGGAAAAACTACTTACTAGGTGAATGCAAATGGCGGAATGAGAAAACCAATTTATCAGTCTTGAAAGAATTAAGAGAAAAAGCAGATATTTTTCACGAGAACCGCGCTGCCACATGGTTTGTTCTCTTCTCAAAATCAGGTTTTACAAGTTCCCTGATTCAGGAGGCGGAATCAGACCCCCATATTCTCCTTGTGGATATGGAAGAAATTATGGATATCTGATGCACTGGCCGCTGGCAGATCCCGCCGGAGGCTTACCGTTTGTGAAGAAAGCCCTTCACCGCATCCGGGATTCTCTCTTCTCACACGCCCAAATCCCCATTTTTGAGGACCCCGATGTTTCAGGCTTTTTCTGTATCTTCGTATTCAAACGTCTGCAAAAATTTCTGGGCCCGTACCGTTGCCGGTTTGGTAAAGAAGTCATGGGCAGATCGGCTCTCCTCTACAATCTGACCATTCTCCAGAAAGATCACTCGATCGGCAATGGCCCGGGCAAAGCTCATCTCATGCGTCACAATGATCATGGTGCTGCCGTTTTTCGCCAGGCCCAGTACAACCTGCAGCACTTCATGCACCATCTCCGGATCCAGAGCCGCCGTGATCTCATCCAGCAGCAGAATCTCCGGGTGCATTATCAGCGCTCTCACAATAGCCACCCTCTGCTTCTGACCGCCGGACAGCTGCCTGGGATAGTCATCCTTCCGGTCTGCCAGCCCCACCCGGTTCAGCAGATCCAGTGCCTCTTCCTCTGCCTGTTTCCGATCCCGCTTCTGCACGATTTTAGGCGCCAGCAGGATGTTGTTTAAAATCGTCTTATGGGGAAATAGGTCATAGCTCTGAAAGACCATTCCAATCTTCTGGCGCATGAGGGAGATATTTTTATGATCCCGGCGCACACTCTGCCCATTTAGAAGGATCTCTCCCCCCTGGATCTCCTCCAGCGCGTTAATGCAGCGCAGCAGCGTACTTTTCCCGCATCCGGAGGGTCCAATCACCACAACTACCTCTCCCTTTTTTACGCTGAGATTCAAATCCTCCAGCACCACATGATCGCCGTATGCCTTCCGGAGATGGCGTATCACGAGCAAATCTTCGTCCATTAATTGCTCCACCTCTTTTCCAGATATCCTGCCAGACGGCTGATGGGCCAGCATATGATAAAATACAGCAGCAGGACCACCGCGAATACCCCAAAGGCGGCGTTGGGTGAGGCCCTGCGGTTGGCCTCAATAATCTGCTGTGCCACTTTCAGCACCTCCACCATGCCGATCATCATGACAAGGCTGGTCGTCTTGATCATGCGGGTGATGAGATTGATGGAGAGAGGGATCAGTCTTCGAACCGTCTGGGGAACAATCACGTGTACATATGTCTGTTTTGGATCCATCCCCAGGGCCTGTGCGCTCTCATATTGGATTTTCGGGATGCTGATCAGAGCACCCCGCACCAGATCCCCCATCTCCGCCACGCCCCAGAAACTGAATACCAGTATAGCGGACAGCTCGGAAGAGAGGTTCCAGCCAAACACCCGGGTCGTTCCAAAGTACACCAGAAACAGCAGCACCATCTGCGGCATAATCCGCACAATCTCCAGATAGACCCGGAATATCCCCTTTAGGAGCCGGTTCCGACTCGTCATCAGCATGCCCATGATCAGGCCCAGGACGATGCTGATGACCACCGAGATCAGGCTGATGCGCACCGCCACCCAGAGTCCGCCCAGAAGGCGGACAAAATTTTTTCCCTTAAAAAGCACGTCAATCCCCAAACTCTGCACGGCGGAGCCTCCTCTCCAGAAAACTGCCCAGAATGGACACAGGCAGGAGCATCAGAAGATAAAAAACCACCAGAAGAGTCAGACACTCCATAGTCTTGGCGTACATGCCAATCAGATCCTTGGCCGTAAACATCAGATCCATCAGGCTGATCACGGAAAAAACACTGGTTTCCTTCAGAAGGAAGATCACATTGGCCAGAAGACCCGGCACACTGGAGGACACAGCCTGGGGCAGGATCACATGGCTGAATACCTGTATTCCTGTCATGCCCAGGCTCTGGGCACTTTCCGACTGGATCGACGGAATGCTCTCCAGGCCGCTGCGAAAGGTCTCCGCCATATAGGCTCCCCCCAGCAGTCCCAGCCCCAGGGCTCCGCAGGTCTCTGAGCTCATGCGCACCCCTACCTTCGGCAGGGCAAAATAAAGAAAAAACAGCTGTACCAGAAGAGGTGTATTTCGAAACAGCTCCCGGTACGCTGCCACCACTTGCCTGAGAATGGGAAGGCGCAGATGCGCAATGACCGCACACAGGATGCCCAGAACGAAGGCTAGTGCCACCCCCTGCCACCCAATTCGAACCGTGAGTTTTAAAGCATCCCAATAAAGAGGCAGATACGATCGCATTGCCTCAAAATCCATATTTTCCTCCTCTCTCTCTGCAATACCCCGTTTTTATCCCAAGTCCCGGGCCTCTGCGGGGATCCCAGAACAGGGAAAGGCGGCGGAGGGACTCTCCGCCGGCCTTCTGTTCCTTTCGAACCGCGTTCAACAAAGCGTTACGCTTCCGGTTCTTCTGCCGCGGCTGTGACGCCGCCTTCCACCACCAGGGTCTCCTCATAGTCCGCTCCATAGGTGTCCAGAAGAGTGGCCTCATAGTCCTCATGGAAGAATTCCTCCTCGCCCAGCGCCTGAATCTCCTCATTGAGCCAATCCAGGAGGGTGGTGTTCCCCTTGGTCACCGCCGGGGCAATGGTATCCGCACTGCCCAGAGAGGAGATGCCCACTGTGAAGCCGGGATTTTCAATGGCGAAAGCCATAACCTCGGTGTTGTCGTTGGCCCAGGCCACCCCGTTCCCGTTCTCCAGGGCAGTTTTGGCCTCCGCATAGGCATCATACTTCTGCAGTTTGATGTTCGGATAGTTCTCTACCAGATAGGTCTCTGCCGTCGTCCCGGAGATCACGATCACCTCATCGTCCTCTCCGATATCGTCCAGACTCTCGATCACCGCATCTTCCGGGGATACCACACCCAGGGCCACGTTCATATAGGGCAGAGCAAAGTCCACTTCCTCCGCTCTCTCCTCCGTGACGGTAAAGTTGGCCAGAATGATGTCCACTTTCCCTGTCTGCAGATATTCGATGCGGTTGGCCGCCTCTGTAGAGACATAATTAATCTCCACCCCCAGGTCTTTGCCAATGCGCTCAGCAAAATACACATCGTATCCCTGATAGTCTCCGTTCTCATCCACATAGCCGAAGGGGCTCTTGTCGGAAAACACGCCGATATTGATCTCTCCGCTCTCCTGGATTTCCTCCAGTGTCCGGTAGGACTCGTCCGCCGCATATCCTGTTACGGACAGTGAAAATACCAGCACCGCCATCAGAACGGCGGCAGCTGCCTTACGCCAGGAAGACTTTTTCATGGGTAACCTCCTAAAATTTTCGCATATCGCGCTTTTTCCGAGGGAATAAAAAAATTCCGGGTCTCTCAAGATCCCGGAATCATGTTTCTCTACGGCAGAAGGTCACGGCAGGTAAAGCGGGCAATACGAAGGAACCTGGCCATGGGAACATGTCCGGGAAAATTCCATTCGACAACACGCGCTGCTCATTGTCAGAACTCTTGCCATTGCTCTGCCCCTTTCCTCTCGGTGCTTCCTACTATACTCCTATAAACCCACTTTGTCAATAGGTTTAATAGTAAAAACAGAAAATCAGGAAAAAGGCAAAGGGGTTCTCCCCGACATGCCGGGTTTACTGTTCCCGCTGAGGGGTGTAGCTGGTTCCGGTGGAGGCGCTGCGGAACTGGGACCGGGTCTTGCGAATCGTGTCCAGCGCAGAGGTGACCGCCTCCTCTGCCTCCCGCATGGCGTCCGCCACATACTCATTGGCCGCCTTGCGCAGTTCCCGGGACTTGTTGTCCGCCGTGGCGATCATCTCCTCCGCTCTTGCCTTGGCTGCGCGCACGATCTCCTGCTCTTCCACCATCTTGCGGGCCCGCTCCTCCGCCATTTTGCGGACGGACTCTGCCTCTCTCTTGGCATTGCGAATGAACTCATCCCGGGCTGAAACCAGACGCTTGGCCTCTGCCATTTCGGCAGGAAGCTGGGCCTTGATTTCCTCAATGAGATCCAGCGCTTTTTCCCGGTCCACCAGGCACTTATCGTTGCCCAAAGGGACGCCCCACGCCTCAGAAATCATCGTGTAGAGCATCTCCACCAGCTCAAGAATGCCCTGACTTTCGTTCATACCTCTTGCCTCCTCGCTTTTGTTTTTTCCACAATGTCCTGGATCACTTCCTTGGGAACCAGCTCGGACAGATCCGCCCCGTAGGCGGCCATCTCCTTGACGACTGTGGAACTGAGAAACGTGTATTTTTCACTGGATGTAAGAAACAGCGTGTCCAGATCTGGATTCATTTTCTTATTTACCAGCGCGATCTGAAACTCATAGTCAAAGTCCGATACCGCCCGAAGGCCCTTGACAATCACGGGGCTCTCAAACTGTTTGGCGTACTCTGCCAGCAGCATATCTGTGGTAGCCACATCCACATTTCCAAACCGCTCCGTGGACCGGCGCACCATACTCATTCTCTCCTCAATCGTGAACAGAGGCTGTTTTTCCCTGTTTTTCATGACGCAGACAATCGCTCTGTCGAAGATCTTCGCCGCTCTGCGAATCACATTGAGATGGCCAAGAGTGATGGGATCAAAGCTGCCGGGAAGGATGGCAGTAGTCATACGATGGCTACCTCCTGTAGATGGTCAGGGAAATCTTCCCGTAGTGATAGGTCTTTCCCTTTTCATAGGGTTCGGGGGCGGAGGGCATCTCCTCCTCCCGCAGGCTTTCTACGGCTATTATACCACCGTTATTCAGTATGTCAAACCTAAAAACTGCCTCCAGCACAGAATTATATAATCCGCTCCGGTACGGGGGATCGATCAGCACCAGATCGAACTTCCCGCAGCCCTCCAAATAGGCAAGCACGTCCGCTCTCACCACCTGCCCCTGCATCCCGCACCGCTCCAGGTTCGTCTTCACCAAAGATACCGCCTGTGCGCTGTTGTCCACGAATACACACTGGGAGGCGCCCCGGCTGAGGGCCTCGATGCCCAGCTGTCCCGTGCCGGCGAAAAGGTCCAGCACCCGCCGGCCGGGTACGTCAAAATGGAGTATGGTGAACAGGGACTCCTTCACTCTGTCCGCTGTGGGGCGGATGGACATGTCGCTGGGAGACTGGAGCTTTCGTCCCCGGGCTGTTCCGGTAATGACTCGCATGATTCCTCCTTTCCCTGGTGGAACGCATGGTAAACCGCTTCCGCCACATTTCTGGGCACGACGCTGCTCAGCTGCTCCAGGGTGGCCCCCTCCACGGCTTTCAGACTCTTAAACTGCCTGAGAAGTTCCGAGCGCCTTTTGGGCCCCACGCCCGGGATCTGTTCCAGCGAGGAGCCGATGGTCTTCTTCCGCAGGGTCTTGTGGTAGGACACTGCCGTGCGGTGCGTCTCCTCCTGGATGCTCCCGATGAGGGCAAATACAGCCGGGCTGGCAGACAGCCCGATCTCCCGTCCCTCCGGGGTCGTGAGGGCCCTGGTGCGGTGTTTGTCATCCTTCACCATGCCGAACACCGGCACGGAGCACTGCTGCTCCTCCATGGCCTTCACCGCCATGGCGACCTGTCCCACACCCCCGTCTATGAGGAGCAGATCCGGCAGGGGGGAAAACTTCTCATCCCCCTCCCGGTAGCTCTGAAACCGCCGGCTCACCGCCTCGTGCATACTGGCGAAATCGTCCTGGTGCTGCACCTGCTTCATCTTAAATTTCCGGTACTGGCTCCTGGCCGGCTTTCCGTCCTCAAATACGACCATGGAAGCGACAATGCCGAAATCCCCGGTGTTGGAGATATCAAAAGCCTCGATCCGGTGGATGTCCTGGTCCAGTCCCAGCATTTTCTGCAGCCATTCCAGCGTCTTGCTCCGCCTCTCCCCTTCGCTCTCCGAGCGCAGGCTCTCCTCCCGGGCATTGCGCGCTGCCGCCTCCAGAAGTTCCCGCTTAATGCCCCGCTGGGGGGCGATCAGCTCCACTTTCCGCCCGGCCAGCTCGCTGAGCATCCTCCCGAGGGGCTCCGCATCCTCCAATTCCATGGGAAGGAGGATCTGCCGGGGCCAGGTTCCCCGCAGGCTGTAATACTGCCGTACCAGCGCGGAGACGGCGACCGCATCTTCCTCCAGAGGCTCGCTCATCTGCTCCAGATCTTTCCCCGCCAAGTCCCCCTCGGTGTAGTGGAGAACCACAAAGCTGGTCCTGGCGCTGCGGTAAAATCCCACCGCGTCCAGATCCGCCCGGGCCGCTTTCAGCACCGTCTGCTTGTTGGTAAGCTCTTTCACGCCGGCGATCCGGTCCCGGATCTGGGCCGCTGTCTCGAAGCGCAGCTCTGCCGATGCCTGGCTCATCTCCTGTTCCAGATGCGCGATCAGCTCCTTCACCGATCCGGAGAGGATCTGCTCAGCCTGGGCAATCCGGTTCCGATACTCCTCTACCCCCGGTTCTCCCCGGCACCAGCCCTCGCACACCCCCATGTGCCAGTTCAGGCAGGGCCGGTCCCTGCCGATGTCCCGGGGGAATTTTTTACTGCAGGAGGGCATTTTCAGGGTTTTTATCATGGTGTTGAGGATGCTGAAACTGACTCCGCGCCCCCCGAACGGACCAAAGTAGCGGGCGCCGTCCGGAGCGGTGCGGCCCACCACGGAAAAGGAGGGGTATTCCTCCTTCTCATCCACCCGGATAAAGGGATACGTCTTGTCATCCCGGAGAAGGATATTATAATGGGGCTTGTGTCTTTTGATGAGGCTGTTCTCCAGCATCAGTGCCTCAAACTCGGAAGCCGCCACAATCACGGAGAAGTCGGCAACATGGCTGACCATAGCCTCTACTTTCGGCAGATGCTCCCCCCGAAAGTAGCTGGTCACCCGATTTTTCAGGGCCTTTGCCTTGCCTACATAAATCACCTCTCCTGCCTCGTTCTGCATGATATACACGCCCGGCAGAAGGGGAAGTTTATTGGCCTTTTCCCGAAGGGCTTCCCTTGTATCCATGGCACACCTCCTACAAGCAAGAAAGGGTGTGCACAATCACACACCCTTTTTCCTGCATGGTAGGTTTACTCAGCAAATTCTTTGTCAATAAGGTCTGTAAGTGTCTCCACTGCCTCGTTTTCATCCGCACCGTCGGCGATAATGTTCACTGTCGTGCCCTTGACAATGCCCAAAGAGAGAACCCCTAACAGGCTCTTGGCATTTACGCGCCGGTCTTCCTTCTCGATCCAGATCACGCTTTTAAATTCATTGGCCTTCTGAATGAAAAAAGTTGCCGGCCGGGCGTGCAGACCTACCTGATTGTTGATGGTAACTTCACGATTCACCATGGGAGTACACCAATCCTTTGCAAACAGATGTAGTAATGTATATTTTAACAAAAAAATTGGAAATTCGCAAATGTTTTAGAAGAGTTTTCAGAACTTCGGCGAAATGCACAGTTAAAAGCATTTTCCATGCTTGATTTTATTCAGTTTACCATAATTTAAAGGGTTTTATCCCGTCCTTCGGGCATGATATTCTGTCCAAGCCAGAAAAAGGGACAGTTTCTTCCAAATTCCTGTGAAAGAATGCCCTCCAAAACCGGCTTCAGAGCCCTTCGTGCCATAAGGCTTTTTTCAAGCACACCTCTCTTTTTTCTGTTTTCAGGCTCGTCCCCCGCTGTGGGAAAAGCAGTTCTCTCTGGTTCGCATCCACTCCCGCCTGGTTCGCACGGGCGAAGGCGCCTGCTGCCCGGCTGAGTTGCCGGTCTTCCTTTTTCCCGGCTGCGTCCCGGCAAAGGGTCTTTGGCCTCCGGGAAAAGGATTTTGGGAGGTGGTACGCGCTTTCCAACGGCATGGCTTCTTCCTGGTTTTCCGAAGTTCCGCATGGACAGCTCGCATAGGAGCCCTGCTGGAACACACCGGTTCCTCCGCATAGCTCTCCTCTCCAGGAGGGATGCTTTTTTAGGATTTTCCGGGGAAAGACAACCAGACGGCCAGAGCTTTATCGCAGTTCCACGACCGTAACCCCGGTTTCTCCCTCCCCGTACCGGCCCAGACGGAAGGACTTTACCAGCCGGCTGCGGCGCAGGTTCTGCTGCACTGCCGACCGAAGGGCACCCGTACCCTTTCCATGGATAATGGTCACCGAAGGGAGCCGCGCTGCGCTGGCGGCATCCAGATAGCGGTCTACCGCCAAATCTGCCTCGTCCGGCATCATGCCCCGGATATCCAGTTCCCGGGAGACAGAAGCCGTTCGCAGAGCCTGTCCGGCGGCTACAGACACCGGAGTCTTCTTTTTGCCCGGCTGCTCAACCAGATTTACTTCTTCCTCGGGTACCGTCACCTTCATGGAGCCGACCTGGACCTGCAGCATCCCGTTTTTGCTGCGCTCCAGGACTTCTCCCTGCCGGCCGGTGGACAGAAGGGTTACTGTGTCCCCCGCCCGAATGGGCCGGCTGGCCTTTTTGGGAACCGGCTGGGCGCTCTCCTCCCGGGTACGCACATTCTCCTGCGCCAAATTCAGCTGCCGGAAAAGATCCGATCGGGCCTCGTTGATTTTCTGGTGGTCAGCCGCTTCGTTGAGACCGGCCCGCTCCCGGTCAATTTCCCGAAACGCCTGTTCCGCCGTGGCCCTGGCCTGCTGAAGGATCCGCTCCGCCTCCTGACGCGCCCGCTGTTCCGCCTTATCCAGGCGGTTTTCCAGTTCCCGGCGCATTTTTTCTGCTCTGGCCGCATCTTCCTGCGCTGATTTTCGGGCCTTCTCCTGCTCCTCGCTCTGCCGCTCCATCGCGCGGCGCTGTTCCTCCAGCCGCTCTATGGTCTTCTCAAAATCGGTGCTCCCCGCATCGATCCGCCGGCCCGCATCCTCGATAATCGCTTCCGGGAGCCCCAGACGGCGGCTGATGGCAAAGGCATTGGATTTGCCCGGTATCCCCACCAGCAGACGGTAGGTGGGGCGCAGGGAGTCCACATCGAACTCACAGGAGGCGTTTACCACGCCGGATGTGTTGGTGGCGTACACCTTCAGCTCCGCATAGTGCGTCGTAGCTGCCACCATGGCCCCCGCCTTACGGGCGTATTCCAGAATAGAGATAGCCAGGGCAGCTCCCTCTGTGGGATCTGTGCCGGCTCCTACCTCATCCAGCAGTACCAGACTGCCGGGCCCGCACTCCTGCAGGATCGCCACAATATTGACCATATGGCTGGAAAAGGTGGACAGGGACTGCTCTATAGACTGTTCATCGCCGATATCCGCCAGGATCCGGTTCCACACAGGTACTTCGCTGTTGTCCCCTGCCGGAATGTGCAGGCCGCAGCCAGTCATGGCGCACAGAAGACCAATGGTCTTCAAGGTGACCGTCTTGCCCCCTGTGTTGGGCCCGGTAATGACCATCGCTTCCGTACTTCCTCCCAGGGACACATCAATGGGTACCACGGTATCTCTGGGCAGAAGAGGATGCCTGGCCTTTTTCAGGGTCAGGGTGTTCTCCGTGAGAATGGGTTCCCCGCCGTTGAGATCATAACTGAGCTCCGCCTTGGCGAAGATGAGATCCAGCTCGGTGAGTACCGTATAATTCAGGTCGATGCCGCTCCGGGCCGACGCGCATTCGGCACTGAGCTCCATGAGAATGCGCTCCACCTCGGCCTTTTCCCGCACCCCCAGCTCCCGCAGCTCATTGTTTGCCTTGACCACACCCATTGGCTCTACAAAAAGTGTGGCGCCGCTGCTGCTCATATCGTGGACCAGGCCAGGCAGTTCTCCCCGCTTTTCCGCCCGTACCGGGACGACGAACCGGCCGCCCCGCTGAGTGATGATCGGCTCCTGGAGTACCTTGGCATACCCGGGGGACGTGATGATCTTCTGCAGGGCATCCCGGGCCCGGGCAGAGGCTGCCCGCATTTTTCGCCGGATATCCGCCAGTTCCGGACTGGCGCCGTCGGCGATCTCCTCTTCCCCGGTGATGGCTGTGGTAATTTTCTCCTCCAGGAACCGGTTGGGAGACAAGCCGTAAAACAGTCTCTTCAGACTGCCGCAGTCTCCTCTCTCCGAGGCGTAGGAGGACACGGCCCGGGCACAGAAAAGCACGCCCGCAATATCCAGAAGCTCCCGGGTGTTGAGCATGCCCCCTCGGTCTGCCCGTGCCAGGGCGGGCCGTACATCCTTCAGTCCGGAGAACGAGGGGCTGCCCTTCGTCACAATCATGGTCTTGGCTGTGGTGGTATCCGTCAGTCTGTCCTGAACCTGCGCCGGCTCCGGGGACGGGCGAAGGTTCCTGGCCATCGCTGCCGCGCCCTCCGAGACACATTTGGAGGCCAGAAGCTCCAGCACCGCCGGCAGTTCAATTGTCTGCAGGGATTTTTCGGTTAGATCCATAAAAAACACGGCGCGGACAGGCTCAGGGCAACCTGAGCAAAGCGCCGAACGCCTCCTTCCTCTGATCTCTGCTATTCTCTCCACCTGATCCGTTTATCCGGGATAAGCGGGGGACACCTGTTTGACGGCTTTCCAGTACTTCAGGGAGGAAAACTCCCGATCCAGCTGCGAGCGGACGAACTGCTCTGCAGCCGTTCCCAGACGCTTCAGGGACTCTTCCGGCAAAGCAAAGGAAAACTCCTTCTTGGCCGGCGCGGCCACAATATAGCGCATGGCGGCCAGGGCCGGCTGGTCTAAGGGTTCCGAAGGCAGCACAGAGGCTGGCAGACAGTCTGCACAATGCACCATTCCCAGATCCGGACAAAACATGGGCTTTTCCGGTTCCGGGTTCCCGCACAGGCCGCACCTGTCCAGTTGGGGTTCAAATCCAACGAGAGAGAGAAGCCGCAGTTCAAAAACCGCTTTAATCTGCTCCGGGGAAAACAGTCCCCGGCTCAGGGCGTACAGCGCATTGAGCGCCAGGGGCAGCACCCCTGCCTCCGTCTGACCCTCCATGCAGACACACTCCAGAATGTCCGAAAAATAGGAGGCAAGCGCCAGGTTCCCGATATTTTCCCGCAGTCCTAAAAACTCCTCTTGTGTGGAAGCCTCATTGACGCTCCACCTATCCCGATTCCCAAAAAGGGTAAACTCCGACCAGCACAGGACCTGGGTGGCTGCGGCGATGCGGCTGCCCTTTCGGAGGGCGCGCCGGGCTGCAGCCGTGAGTTTTCCCTCTTCCGTAAGCAGGGTCAGAATCAAATCAGACTCTTTGTACCGGACCGTCCGCAGCACCAGCGCTTTCGTTGTCAGATACATGGACATCACCGCCTCAACCGAATCAGCCCCGGGGAGGGAAGGGCCTCCCCTCTATCCAAGCCGGACTTTTCCTTCTCTCCGCCTGTCTCCCCCTCTCCATTCCCCTCTTGGAGTCTTGCTATGGGCGTACATTGGGGAACAGCTTCCTGAGCCTGGAAGCCAGTTTTTTCGGAACTGTACCAAATTTGGCCAGTTCCAGTAAGATCTTTACTGCCTCTTCAGGCAGGGCCTTCACTTCTTCATCGCTGGCGACCAGTAATAAATGACAAAACGCATTCAGTTTCTCTGGGGTCAAATCTTCGTCTTCCTCTTCCAATTCCCCCAATTCCCCTACCGGCATGTTTTCCTTCCAGAACTTCTCTATATTTTCATCTAAGTCGCGTACGACTTTGTCAAGAGCCTTCAGGTTCTTCCGTTTCTGAAGCTCGATTCCTGTCTTTTCACATAGATCCTGCAAGAATTGGAAGCTGCGCTCATTTCTTACCATTATTTTCTGGGGACATTTGCCTTTTTTCAGTTTCGCGGCAAAAAATCTCAGCAGATCGGTCTCATTCTCCTCCGCCTTATTTGTGGACACCGGTTCGAACATCTTTTTTCCCGTTTTATCAACCGCAACCAACTGCAAAGGGAAATAAATTTTCCCCGCGTCCCCATCGACCTCATCGCCATCGGAAAAAGGCAGCATAACGAACTCAACTTCGCACTCCCACGTATTTTCCTTCTTCAGGCCCCTTATTTTCTTGGCCACAACCTCGTTTTCCAAGACAGGCTTCGGATACTCCTTCTGGCTCACCCTGTCAGGCAGTTTCTTGTATTGTAAAGTCCATCTCTGTCCATCGTGCGTAAACAGGGGAATGACAGTAACGGTCTTATCCAGGATGACATCTTTCAGACCAATCTTCTCTTTTGAATGGTTCTTCAGCAGCTTGTTCAAGGCACCCGCAGCAGAGAGAGCCGTCGTCATCCGATCTATATTCTCCTGCTCCAGACAGGGGGCGGGCATCCTCATCGGCTGGAGTCGAATAACCTCCGGATAGTCGCGGCCTTCTTTCAAGGGAATATTATGTTCAGCAGCATACTGTCTTACTTCAGCCCGCGCATCCTCATCCAAATTATTCCCTTTACCGATCTCAAACATTAAACCTGTTTGAGAGAAAAACTGTTCCCTGTACTCCCTTGACTGGAAATCAGGAAACATAGTCACCAGCTCCACATAGGAACGATAGGCCTGATCGCCTATATACAACCCAAAGCTATTGTTTTTTGTCCCATGGGAACCCACAGTACAATAGCCCGTCTCACCATCCGGAAGCTGTACCGCGAACATCTCATCATTCTTCAGCTGTTTCAAATTTTTACATTTTTTATATGCAAATGCTGCATCATAAAATTTCTGTTTATCCATATCTGACCTCAAATTCTCTTTTCTGGAAATATAAATTTCAGGTGGTGGTTTTCTCTGGGCAATCGCCAAAATGCGAGGTGAGGGAAGCGAGGGAAAAGCAAATGAGTCCCTGGGCCCTAAACAGGAGAATCCGCAGATTGTGTGCTGAGCTCTTCACGGAGCAGACACTCTCAGGGCGAATCGAAGCCGAAATTCCGAAGCATTGCATCCGAGTCCCGCCAGTTTTCCTTTACTTTTACCCAAGTCTGCAAAAACACCCTGGTCCCTAAAAAGGATTCGATATCTTCCCTGGCAAGAGCGCCAATCCGTTTGAGCATCCCTCCTTTTTTTCCAATAATGATTCCTTTATGGCTCCGTTTTTCACAGTAAATTGTCACATCCAGGTCGATGATCCCGCCAGGGTCGTCCCGCTCCTCGAATCGGTTGACGACCACAGCTGTACCATGGGGTATCTCCTGGTCCAGGCACAAAAGCAATTTTTCCCGAATGATTTCCGCGCAGATCTGTTTTTCCGGCTGGTCGCAGATCATGTCCTCCGGGAAAAGAGGCTGCCCTTCCTGCGCGAAGGTGTTCAGCTCCTGAAGCAGTTCTTCCACGCCCTCTCCTGTTTTGGCGCTGATGGGTACGAGAGCGGCAAATGCATACTCCTTCCGGTAGGCATCCATCACCGGCAGAAGCTGTCCTTTATCCGGAAGCGTATCCACCTTGTTAATAGCCAGCACCGCCGGCTCCTTCGTCTGCTGCAGGCGGGCCAGAAGGTCCTTCTCCAGCTGCCCTGCGGAGGGCACAGGCTCTACCATGAGCACCACCGCATCCACATCGGCAACGCTCTGGCGAACTACATTATCCATGTAGGTGCCCAGTTTGGTCCTGGCCCGGTGAAATCCCGGCGTATCGGCAAAGACAAATTGGGTCTCTCCCCTGTTTGCCACCGCCAGAATACGGGTGCGGGTTGTCTGAGGCTTGGGGGAGACAATGGCGATCTTCTCTCCTACCAGACGGTTCGTCAGCGTCGATTTTCCCACATTGGGCCGGCCGCAGATCGTAATCATCGACGTTTTGGTAATCATTCCTCACTCCTCCAGACAGGTATCCGGCTCCAGAACCGCCATCACCGCTTTTTCTCTCTCCCGCATCCGTCTTTTCTCCTCGTCGTCCATATGGTCATATCCCAACATATGAAGCACACTGTGCACAGTTAAATAGCTGATCTCATGGTCCGGACCGTGGCCGAACGCAGTGCCCTGCTCTTCAGCCCGCTGTCTGTTGAGTACCATATCGCCCAGCAGCAGCCGACCCGTGCCCGGGTCCCTGTCCCCCATGGGAAAACTCAGCACATCCGTCGCGCTGTCCAAATTCCGGAACTGCCGGTTGATCTCGCGGATTCCCTCATCGTCGGTAATCAGCACGGACAGCTCACACGGTTCCTGCAGGTTCTCTTCCCGGAGTACCGCGGACGCCGCGTCGCATATCCGCTTCCGCAGAGCGGAAGAGCATTTCTGGCCCCTTTCACAGCGAAGGGAGAGCTTGATCTGACTCATCCTCTGCGCCTTCCCTGGTTTTTCCCCTTCGGTTTTGTCTCTCCGTCGTGCCGCTCGTAGGCCTCGATGATCCGCTGAACAATGATGTGGCGAACTACATCTGCCCCGGTAAGGCGGCAGATGGCGATATCCTCCACCCCTTCCAGCACCCGAATCGCATCTTTGAGGCCGGAAATCTTGTCTGCAGGCAGGTCAATTTGGGTCACATCGCCCGTAATCACGGCGGTGGAACCGAAGCCCAGGCGGGTCAGGAACATCTTCATCTGCTCCCGGCTGGTGTTCTGTGCCTCATCCAGAATAATGAAACTGTCATCCAGCGTGCGTCCGCGCATATATGCAAGAGGCGCCACTTCAATATCCCCCCGCTCCAGGTACTTGTTGTATGTCTCCGCCCCCAGCATGTCAAAAAGAGCATCATACAGAGGCCGGAGATAGGGATCCACCTTACTCTGCAGATCTCCCGGCAGAAACCCAAGCCGCTCTCCCGCCTCCACAGCCGGACGGGTGAGTACAATCCGGTTCACCCGCTTATCCCGGAAAGCCGCTACGGCACAGGCCACCGCCAGATAGGTTTTCCCTGTTCCCGCCGGTCCCACACCCAGGGTAACCGTGTTTTTCTGGATCGTATCCACATAGGCCTTCTGCCCTATGGTTTTCGGCTTCACAGGTCTGCCCTTTGCAGTCACACAGATCACGCCCTGGGCCAGCTCTCCGATTTTTTCCTCCTGCCCGGCTTGTACCATTTTAATGATATAGCGCACATTCTGCCCGTCTATCGTCTCTCCTCTGCCCGCCAGGGACAGGAGGCCGTCAATCGCTTTTTCCGCATGCATAACGTTCTCCGCCTCTCCGGAGATTTTCAGCTGGTCCTCGCGATTGGCTATCGACACGCCCAGTTCTGTCTCAATAATGCGCAGATTCTGATCAAAAGAGCCAAAAACACTGATTACGTTCTCCATGCGGTCTATCTGGATGACTTTTTCTATCATGAATCCCCCTTCTCCAGGTTCTCTGCATGCCCCGCAGTTTTCCCGTGCCCTTCCGGTTCCAGCGCCTGCCATAACCCTTGTACAGAGTGTTCGCCGCATTCATTCAATTTTAACACAACCGAAGGGAGAATTACCACTCTTTTTCATAAAAATTTTTCCTGCTTTTCCCCTTTTTCGCATAGGCTCTTTTCAAGTCCAGAAAAAAGACGCCCCAGTCGTATCCACCCTCTCCTGTTTTTCCAGGCTTGGACAGCGTATGCGGCAAACAGAGAACGAAGCCCCAAGAAAAAAGAATAAGTCCTGGACGGGATTCTTCTTCGGGCAAATGGCACCAGAAGCCGGCGGGGCAAGCGTGGGAATTCCCCTGGAATGGATCCGTTCCGGTGCCCGGATAATTTCTTGCAATTACATAGGCCTTATGGTAGAATGGCACAAGACGAAAAGCAGGGCAGGCAGCCATATCGGCTTCTTGGAAGGGCCCTGTGCAGGCATTCCCTGGCCCCTGCCCGGATCTCTCTTCGCCCTGCCTGAACAGCACAGACGCTGGGTGTTATATACTGGGCAGATGCAGTCACCCAGGCACTTGCCGACCCCCAAATTCATCCTCAAGCTCTGGAAACGGCACATCCCGAATCCCTGGCTGACCCCTGCGATGCATCGCCCTTCGCTGCCTGAAAGGAAGGAAAAACCAATGGATGAAAGAGAAAAAAGAATACGCCTTTGGTTTCACATGTGGCTGCAGCAGCAGGACCTGGGCATAGAGCACCTTTTTACAGAGGATGTAACTTACATCGAAAGCTGGGGGCCCAAATATGAGAGCCGGACCGCAGTAAAGCACTGGTTTCAGGAATGGAACAGCCGCGGAAAAGTCCTGGTGTGGCACATTCAGCAATTCTTCCATAAAGAAGATCAAACTATCGTAGAATGGTATTTCAAGGACGAAATGAAGGATAGACATTCTGAAGAATTTGATGGAATGTCGCTCATCGTTTGGACGGCGGACAACAGAATAAAATACCTGAAGGAATTCGGCTGTAATCTACAAAATTATAACCCATACCAGTACGGTGATCCCCCTCAATTCAGGGAGGAAAAGACCTGGTTCTAATACCTGAATTTCCAGGAAATCAGAACTGATTTTTATAATATTCGATTTTTTCAAAAATCATGAATGCTCCAAGACTATTTTACATAACAACTTGTTAACTTGCTGTATACATCCCGACCAGCTACTACTATTCGCCAGGTAGTGGAGTCTTTCTTGGACGGCCGCATGGTCTCTTGACCACCGGCCCTGCCGGTTTCGGTTTGTTTTTACTACCCTTAGGGCGACCAGGGCCTCTTTTTGTGTGATAGCAGCAGGTGCCTCTTTTTCCTTTTCTATGCGTTCCACTGCCTCACGTTTTAACCGCTCTATTGTTTTGTTATTCAGACGTCCCTTGGGTCGTCCGGCTTTTCTTTTTTCCAGCGTCTTCGGAGACTCTGCGTAAGGCTGCTCAATATTCAGTTCTTCGTTGGTTTGTTCTGCATGTTCCTCCGCCAGTTCTTCCTGAACGGACTCAGTGGTAATGCAGATACTCCTGATGTAGTGGATGCATTCACCTGTTTTCTCAGTCTGCCACGAGGTCTTTTGGGCTTATTGTCCTCTACTTTTGGCTTGCGGGGACGCCCCCCTTTTTTCTTTCCCGTGGTGGTGGAAGTTTCTGCTCACTGGCGGCAAATCTCGGATTGTGCCATCTTGTATTTACAAAGCCGGTCAAAGCAATTATTTGCTCCATGGAAATTCCAAGGCCCTGCAGAAATGTCTTTTTGACGTCCGAGTATGCCTGCACAGGATTGTAGTAGTAATTTGCATCCAGCTTCACACATATCTTATCCAGTTCTCGAGTTAGCCCATTGATGTCAATATTCAGTCCAACTTCCCGGCTGGCGCATATCATCATGGCGCGAATGATACTAGCAATGAAACAAACAAAAAATCTACCATCTATTTCCTGCTCTTTTTTTGGCTTGTCGTATCTGAAAGCACAACAACATTCCTTTGCCGCAGAGGACCATCCATGCCGGAATCAAATCATATCTTTCCGGTCAGTCAGCCAAGGGAAAAAGGGTCCGAACTGCCCTTTCAGCCGGTATCGAAGCTGTCTTTGAACTATTGCTTCATGATTAAGGTTTTTGCCACTTCCATGTTTGGATGACACAGGTGTGTTTTTTGTAGTCCGGCT
>CAZGAM010000015.1:0-3671 GCA_964523685.1 uncultured Oscillospiraceae bacterium
GAGACGAAGGGATTCGAACCCTCGACCTCTCGGATGCGAACCGAACGCTCTCCCAACTGAGCTACGCCCCCATCTTTCGGATGCTGTTTTTTAATCATGTGCTGAGCTGATTCTCATGCTTTCCCTGTAAGCCAATCCCAACACTTCTGGATTGGATCGTCGAGTTTACCTCATTCCTTGCTTTTGCTGTGGAAGCAGTACAGGCCCTTCCTATCCAAAAACTATTGGAAAAAAGGACATTTTTTGGTCGGACGGGTATTTTGCCTGCAGCATTGGGGAAGTGTCATCGGCGACTATCCGACGCTATATCGAGTCACAGGCTAAGAAAGGCGTCTCTCCTCCTACCCTCTAAAGAGTGGTGGGTTCCCGAGTCGAAAGAACTTATGAAAGGCCCGCTGCCACAGTCTCTTGAGAAGACAAAAAAGATTATATCACAATTTTGCCATTTGTAAAGTACCTATCCCAATTTAATTTTCCTCTTCTGCCTTATATTTTTATTTTTACGACGGCAAATCAATCTCTTTGGATCAGTTTACATATTGCCATGGCGTATTCTGAAACAGGATTGCAGCTTAAAGCCTTCTGATCACAACCATATTTCCTCTCTGCTTCCGGTACAAAGAGATCGAAAGAGCTGCATTTCCCGTAAATTCATTAACTTTCTCTTGCATCAAGGCAAACGTTGTATTATACTTGAACTGCTCTTGTTGGTTACGGATTCCTTTCTGTTTGGGAGGGGTTATGATGGAATTGTCTAAGAAGTTCTGCTGGCGGGCAGGCATTACGGTTTTTTTGCTCTATCTTGCCATCTATTATTGGAGCAGTATAGCCAAAATTATCTCTTTGCTGATCGGCGCAGCACTTCCTCTCATATTAGGAGGTGTGCTGGCTTATATTTTCAACATACTCATGAGCATGTTTGAGCGCCATCTTTTTCCAAAGGCGAAGAAAGCCTCCGCAGCCCGTATTCGAAGGTTTCTAAGTATTGGCTGTTCGCTTCTTGTCATTCTTCTAATCCTGTTTCTTGTAATCAAAATGGTTGTACCAGAATTTGTATCGTGTGTAAACGCTCTGATTCGACAGGCCCCTGCAACAATTAATAAGTTTCTTCAGAACCCTACCATACTTAAGTATTTACCGGAAGATTGGGAGGAACGCTTAGCAAATTTAGATTGGCAGAGCATGATCTCTCACATCGCCAGTATTTTGGTATCCGGTGTAAGCGGCGCGGTAGATGCTGTAAGCACCATTTTTTCCGGCGTGGTAACTGTCATGTTTGCCCTGATTTTTGCCCTCTACCTGCTGCTGGGTAAAGAAACCCTAAGCAGGCAGGGCATGAAATTAATCCATACCTATCTCCCGGAGAAATGGCAATGCAGGGTTATTTATACTTTGAATCTCCTCGATAAGTCTTTTCACAAGTACATAGTTGGCCAGGTAACGGAAGCCTGTATTTTAGGCGGCCTCTGCATTATCGGAATGAGCATATTCCGATTTCCCTATGCCACTATGATTGGCACTCTGGTTGGCGTCACAGCGCTGATTCCCATAGCGGGTGCTTATATCGGAGCTGGTGTCGGGGCTTTTATGATTCTGTCGGTGTCGCCTGTCAAGGCCATATGGTTCCTGGTGTTTATTATCCTTCTTCAGCAATTTGAAGGAAACATCATCTATCCTCGTGTGGTTGGCTCTTCTATCGGTTTGCCGGGAATATTTGTGCTGGCTACAATCACAGTCGGCGGCGCTATGTTTGGTATCCTTGGCATGCTGGTAGGTGTACCCCTTGTCGCTGCCCTCTATCAAGCGCTGCGCGACGATGTAAAAAGACGCAGTCAGACTGGTGAAATCACGGATCGCAATAACCCTGTTCCCGCAGCACAGGGGGAAGCATCTTAATTTACCCCACAGCCGCATGTTTTTTCAAAATATGCCCCCTATCGTGCAAGCGCAGCCTGCTCAAAATTCAGGGGCAGCGCATACTCCTTCTTATTAAATCTCGCTTACGAGCAAACCTCTTTGCGCTCCTCAATGCTAAAGCTTCGGAGGAAAGTTGCAAAATCCTCACAGCAGATCATGCTGTGAGGATTTTTCGTCTTAATAATAACGCTTATGTTTGTTCTTGCGTGCCGCCTCAGATTTCTTGCGGCGCTTGACGCTTGGACTCTGGTAGTACTCCTTACGCCGAAGGTCGTTCATCACACCGGCCTTTGCGCAGCTACGCTTGAAACGTTTGAGCGCATTGTCGAGAGATTCGTTCTCTTTGACAATCACTTCCGACATCCTTTTTCCCTCCCTCCAATACGCCTCTTACGTGCTTTCTCAAAAACCTTCCTTATTATAAAGTCTCCATTCTTCCTTGTCAAGATATTCCTTGGTTTTTTGCACCTGATGTGATTTCACCGCCGGTGAAACGATTCCGTGCGGAAGAATTCCTGCCTTCACCCAGTCATTTTGCCGGTTTGACAATCAGGTTTACCAGCCGGTTCTTCACCACGATGGCTTTTACCAGATCCATCCCAGCCAGTGCTTTTGCCACTTTTGCGTCCGTCCGCGCGGCAGCTATTGCCTCTTCATCCGAACAATCTGCTGCCACTGTCACGGTACTTTTCAACTTGCCGTTAACCTGGATGGCCAATTCCTTGGTATGTTCTACCATTTTTTTCTCATCGTATACAGGCCAGCTCTGGAGCATAGCTCTTCCTTCAAAACCCAGCATCTGCCACATTTCTTCCGTCACATGGGGAGCAAAGGGGCTGAGAAGCAGAAGCAGAAGACGCATATCCTCCCTGCTGGGCTTCGTTTTATACATTTCATTGACCAGGCTCATCATGGCCGCAATGGCTGTATTAAATTTCATCTCCTCAATATCTTCGGAGACTTTCTTAATTGTCCGGTGGAGAACTGCCTCTAACGCCGGGGTTTCCGTATCTCCTACCGGACCTGCTTCCGCCAAAGCCCATACCCTGTCCAGAAATTTTTTGCAGCCCTTCACCGCATCATCCGACCAGGCGGCTGCCTTTTCAAAGTCGCCTATAAACATAGTATAGAGCCGGAGTGTATCCGCTCCATATTTTTCCACGACATCGTTGGGATTTACCACATTTCCGCGGCTTTTCGACATCTTCACGCCGCCTTCCCCCAAAATCATGCCATGACTGGTTCGCTTCTGATAGGGCTCCTTGGTAGGCACCACACCAATATCATAGAGAAACTTATGCCAAAAACGGGAGTAGAGCAAATGCAGTGTGGTGTGTTCCATACCGCCATTGTACCAATCCACAGGCAGCCAGTACTGCAGGGCTTCCTTGGAGGCAAGCGCCTGGTCATTATGGGGATCCGCATAGCGGAGGAAATACCAGCTGGAACCGGCCCACTGGGGCATGGTATCTGTCTCTCTCTCGGCCGGCCCGCCGCATTTGGGACACCTGCACTTCACCCAGTCACGCATTTTAGACAGAGGGCTCTCCCCTGTGTCAGTCGGCTCATAACTCTCCACATCCGGGAGCAAAACGGGCAGATCTTCCTCGGGAACCGGAACCCAGCCGCACCGGGGGCATTGGATCATGGGGATCGGCTCCCCCCAGTAACGCTGCCGTGAGAAGACCCAGTCCCGCAGTTTATAGTTCACCTTCCGCCTGCCGACACCATGTTCTTCCAGCCAGGATATCATT
>CAZGAM010000015.1:3681-15843 GCA_964523685.1 uncultured Oscillospiraceae bacterium
GATATCATTTTCTCTTTTGCCTGTTCAACAGGTAGGCCGTTGAGGAATCCGGAGTTAACAAGAATCCCGCTCCCACAGTCCGTATAGGCGGCTTTTTCCACATCGCCGCCGGCTACCACCTCGATGATCGGCAAATCAAACGCCCGGGCAAAATCCCAGTCGCGGCTGTCATGGCCCGGCACAGCCATAATGGCTCCCGTGCCATACGTGGCAAGTACATAGTCAGAAATAAAAATGGGAATTTTCTGGCCGTTGACCGGATTCACCGCCTCTACACCATCCAGGCGCACACCTGTTTTTTCTTTGGACAGCTCCGTCCGCTCCATCTCCGACTTGTGGGCAGCGGCATCCTGATAGGCGAGAACTTCCTCGGCATTTCGCAGCAGTGGGAGCCATTTTTTGATCAGGTTATGTTCCGGCGCTGTGACCATATAGGTCACGCCGAAAAGCGTATCACAGCGGGTGGTGAACACGCGCATTTTGTCGCCCGCTGTTGTGTCAAAATCCACTTCTGCGCCTTCGCTGCGTCCAATCCAGTTCCGCTGCTGGATCTTCACCCGCTCTATATAATCCACCTCGTCCAGATCATCAATGAGACGCTGGGCATACGCGGTAATGCGGAGCATCCACTGGCTTTTTTCCTTTTGAATCACCGGCGAGCCGCACCGTTCACATACGCCCTCCACCACTTCCTCATTGGCCAGCACGCATTTGCAGGAAGTGCACCAGTTCACCGGCATGGTCGCTTTATAAGCCAGACCCTTTTTCCACATCTGCAGGAAGATCCACTGGGTCCACTTGTAATATTGGGGATCGGTTGTGTCCACAACCCGGTCCCAGTCAAAGCCGAAGCCCAGCATTTTTAACTGGTCCGTAAAACGGGCTACATTTTCTCTGGTAACATCCCTGGGGTGCATATGGTTCTTAATCGCATAATTTTCCGTAGGCAGACCAAAGGCGTCATATCCAATGGGAAAGAGCACATTATACCCCTGCATACGGCGCTTCCTGGCAATGATGTCCATGGCGGTATAGGGTCTGGGATGTCCCACATGCAGACCCTGTCCGGAAGGGTAGGGGAACTCAATGAGTCCGTAAAACTTCGGACGGGAATCTCCCGTTTCCGCTGCATACGGCTTCTCCTTCTCCCATATTTCCTGCCATTTCTTTTCAATCCGCGCAAAATCGTATGCCATGGTTACGCCTCTGTTCCCCCTGTGATGGTCTTCACATCAATCTCTTCTGCATCGCTCCAGAGATGCTCCAAGCTGTAAAACTTTCTGGTTTCCCGCTGGAAAATATGCACAATCAGACAGCCAAAATCCAAAAGAAGCCAAGAACTGCTTCGGGTGCCTTCCTGCCTGACAGGAGGCATGCCCGCCTCGCTGAGGCGTTTTTCCACCTCATCGTACAGGGTGCGCACATGGGTTGTAGAGTTGGCCGTGCAAATGAGGAAATAATCAGCCAGCACCGTCACATCTGTTGTTCTCAGCAGCCGAATATCCTCCGCCTGCTTGTCCGAGAGGGCCTGAACTGCCAATTTCGCCGCATCATAAGGTTCCATGAGAACATCTCCTTGCTTTATTCGGCGCTGCCTGCCCATTCCAGCGGAGCAACACCTTTCTCTTCCAGTTTTTTACAAAAATAATCGTGTGTCCGAATCGTATCCGGATGGATCGTCTTTCCCAGATCTTGCAGATATCGCAAGGTACGGCGGGATGCCAGTTCCATCGCCTGGTCCAGATCCTCGAAGGCCGTCCGGCGAATCTCGTCCAGACAGGGAAACGGCTGCCGGCTCCTCTCTATCAGATCGGCCAGGTACAGGATCTGTTCCAGCGTCGTCATGGCCGGCCTTCCCGTGGTGTGCCAGCATATGGCGGACGCCACCGGCTCCGGACTGCCAAATACATCCGCTGCCAGGGCGGCTCCGGTTTTCGCGTGAAGAAGATCCGCATTGGCCTTCTCCCACTCGTCTGGTATCATATCATATTTTCGGCAGAGGTTCAACTGTTCTTCCCGAGAACATTTTTTGGTACAGACATGCAGCAGCGCCGCCTCCGAGGCGTCGTCCGGATCCTGTCCCCACCGCAGCGCCAGCTGTCTGGCCATTTTCTCCGTCTGCAGCACATGCTCTACCCTGGATGGCTTCAGATACTTCTGCGCCTCCACCCGCAGCCAGGACAGGTTTGCTCTGGCGCCGTACAGACGGTGGGAGAGAATATAGGCATATACCGGCTCCGTCAGATACTCCACCCCCTCCCGCCGGGGTAGCAGGGACCGTATATCGGTAGAAGAGACCACAATCGGCTTGCCTGGCAGTATCACGACCCTGGCGCCCAGGTTCTCTTCCAGGTACTGCGCCTGTTCGGCAATCTTCTTTTCCGTATTCTCCTCCCGGGCCAGCACGGCAACCGTCGCGTAGCGGAGAATCTCCCGGGGATGATACCAGCTCTCCAGCGTGCAGAACATATCCGTCCCCGTGAGAAAAATGAGCTCGTCCTCCGGCCAGCGCGCATGGAGCTCCCGCAGCGTGTCCGCGGTATAGCTGGGCCCCTGACGGTGAAGTTCCAGTTCCAGCACCTGCGCAGAGGGGATTTCTTCGCAGGCCAGCTGCGTCATTTTCAGCCGATGTTCCGGCGCAGGGGTTCCCTCGGCCAGATGTTTGTGGGGCGGTACCGCCGCGGGGATCAGGACCACCCGATCCGGCTGGAGAGAAGACACCGCTGTCTGCACCGCGCGAACATGACCCCGGTGCGGGGGGTTAAAACTGCCCCCATAGATCAGAATCCGCATCAGGCCTCGGGCAGAGAAATTTTTGCCCCCTCCGGACTTTCCTTATACAGCACAAAAACTTTTCCTATCACCTGAACGCCTTCCGCCCCGCAGCTGTCGCAGAGCAGCTTCTGAACTTCTCCCGCCGTATAGGGACAATTTTCCTGCACACGGCCCTTGACCAGCTCCCGGGCGGTAAGCATCTGCTGTGCCTGTGCGGCCACCGAAGAGGTCACCCCCGCCTTTCCCACGTATAAGATGGCCTCCTGTCTCTGTGCCAGAGAGCGGAGGTATGCCCGCTGTTTTCCGGTTAACATACTTTCTGTAATTCCTCCCTGAATGCCTGCAGGGCCCTGGCTCGATGGGAAATGCGGTTCTTCACCTGCGGCCCCAGCTGGGCAAAGCTCTGGTCCCAGCCGTCCGGGACGAAAATCGGGTCATAGCCGAATCCCCCGTCTCCTTCCGCCCGGATCAGAATGGTGCCCGGACATTCTCCCCGCACGGCAATCTTCCTCTGATCCGGAAGGAGACATACAAGGGCACAGACAAACTTGGCCCGTCTGTCTTTTTCTCCTCTCATCTGCTGAAGAAGATATTCCACCTTCTGACTGTCGATCCAGGCTTTTCCCCCGCCATATCGGGCGGAGTAGAGTCCGGGCGCTCCCCCAAGTGCCTGCACACACAGGCCGGAATCGTCTGCTACTGCGGCCATGCCGGCCGCCTGAAACGCCGCATGAGCCTTCAGATAGGCGTTTTCCTCAAAGCTGCTCCCATTTTCCTCTACCTGCAGATCCAGTCCCAGTTCCCTCTGTGGTACTGCTTCGATTCCCATCGGTGCCAAAATTTCCCGAAACTCCCGGATTTTTCCTGCATTTTCCGTCGCCAAAATCAGTTTCACTGAACCATCTCCCGGGCAAATTCTCTGGCATGAAATACCTGCAGATCTTCCGCAGACTCTCCTACCCCTACCAGTTTTACCGGCACCCCCAGCTTTTCGGCAATGGAGAACACCACGCCCCCCTTAGCTGTGCCGTCCAGTTTGGTGAGCACGATCCCTGTAACACCCGCGGCACTGGCAAACTGCTGGGCTTGAATGAGTCCGTTCTGACCTGTCGTAGCATCCAGCACCAGAAGCACTTCGCAGTCCGCCTCCGGCAGTTCCCTGCTCACAATCCGGGTGAGCTTGGACAGTTCGTTCATCAGGTTCTGCTTATTGTGAAGCCGGCCGGCTGTGTCCACAATGACCAGATCCGATCCCCTGGCCACCGCTGCATGGCACGCGTCAAAAACAACCGCACCGGGATCGCTGCCCTCCTCGTGATGCACGATATCCGCACCTGTCCGCTGGGCCCATATCGTCAGCTGCTCCGCCGCCGCCGCCCGGAACGTATCCGCCGCGCACAGCAGAACTTTTTTACCCTGGTCCTTATAGTACTTTGCCAGTTTCCCGATGGTAGTGGTCTTTCCCACTCCGTTGACGCCTACCATTACAATGACAGAAGGTTTGCTCTCCAAATGCAGCTGGGGCGGCCCCGCCTTTTCCATCTCTTCCGTGAGAATGTCTACCAGCCGATCCCGGACTGCCTCGCCTTTCAGCCCTTTTTCCTGACGGAGAGCCTCCACCGCCGCTTCGGCGGTTTCCACGCCTGCGTCCGCCAGAATCAGCTGTTCCTCCAGCTCCTCTAAAAAGTCCTCATCAACACGGGAGAAGACAGAAAAAAGACCTGAGAGCAGTCCTTTCCTCTTTTTTTTCGGTGCCTCTACCGGGGCAGCTGCCTTCTTCTGCACCGGTTCCGGCTCAGCCTCCGGCGCCGGTTCCGGCTCCCTCTCAACCTCCGGTTCCGACTCCGGTTCTGAATCCCGCTCGGGTTCCTCCTCCTCCGCCGCCATGGCCTCCCGGGCCAGCTCCTCGTCCCAGTCCTCTTCTTCCGTCGCTTCCGCCGATTCCACCGGTTGCTGGTTCTGGTCTTCCGGTGCCTTCTTTTTCTTATATTTGCCGAATAATCCCACGTTTCCGCTCCTCTCCATCAGGCAGTAAGCCTAATTTTCCGCTGTTTTCTTTGCCTGTTCCAGATCGAGCTCCAGGACCTGACTGACACCCTTCTCCTGCATGGTGACACCCAGGAGCACGTCCGCCTTTTCCATGGTGCCGCGCCGGTGGGTGATGACGATAAACTGGGTCTTCTCCAGACGGTGCAGATAATTGGCAAAACGGACCACGTTTTCCTCGTCCAGAGCCGCCTCAATCTCGTCCATGATGCAAAAAGGTGTGGGCTTCAGCCGGAGGATGGAGAAGTACAGGGCGATGGCGACAAAGGCCTTTTCTCCGCCGGAGAGCAGGCTGATATTGCTCACCGCCTTGCCGGGCGGCTGGACCCGGATATCGATGCCGCAGTTCAGGCAGTCGTTTTCATCCTCCAGACGCAGGGAAGCGTGACCGCCGCCGAACAGTTCCAGAAAGGTGGTGCGGAAGCTCTGGTCGATCGCTGCAAACTCCTGGAGGAAGATCGTCTCCATCTGACTGGTAATATCCTGAATAATCCCCAGAAGCTCCGTCTTGGCTTTGGTGATGTCATCGCGCTGCTCGGTCAGATAGTCATACCTCTCCCCGACCCGCTGGCTCTCCTCGATGGCACCCAGATTGGGGGTTCCCAGTTCCCGGATCGAACGGCGCAGCGAGGCAATGCGCCGGTTTGCCTCCGTGGCATTCTCCACCGGCTGACGGATCTGCTGGGCAGCCGAGCGGGTAAGCTCATACGTATCCCACAGCTTATCGATAATCTGCCGCTCTTCCATCTCCGCGGCGGTCGCCTGATTTTCTATGGAACCGACCAGCCGCTCCTGGTCAATCAGGGACTCATTCTGCCTCTGAGCTTCCCGATCCGCCTGGGTGCGCTGCGCCTCCAGGTCCATTTTTTCCTGAGTGAGGGAACGGATCTGCTCTCGGAGCGCTTCCGCCTTCCGGACCATCTCCTTTTCCTGCCTGTCCCGGTCCTGCAGTGCCTCGTCAATATCCCGGTTCTTCTTCTCATAGGATGCTATCAGATTCTGCCGCTGGCTCTCCCCCTGGGTCATGGCCTCCAGCACGTCTTTCAGCTGTCCGGCGCTGGTCTGCCTGGCCTCCCGCTCCGCCTGGTAAGACGCCTGCAGCCGCTGGGCCTCGCTGAGCTGCTGACCCGCCACATCCAGATCATAGCGCGCCGCCGCCAGCTCCCGCTCCGCCGCTGAAAGATCCTGGGCGCGCTGCTGCTGCTGCTGCAAAATCTCCACTCGCTTTTCCCGCAGCTGGCTCAGCTCATTGGCCCGGGACAGAACCCCGGTTCCCTTTCCGGCACTGCCGCCGGTCATGGAGCCGCCCGGATGGATGACCTGCCCGTCCAGGGACACCAGGCGGAAGGCATGGTGATGTCGCTGGGCAATGGTGACGGCATGGCTCAGCGTATCGGTCACCACGGTTTTTCCCAGGAGATTTTCCATGATATTCCGGTACTGGGGCTCAAATTGGATAAGATCCAGGGCCAGGCCGAGAAAGCCCTCCTCCTGCGCCGGCACATCCCGCAGAAGACCGCCCCGGATGGCTTGGATGGGCAGAAAGGTACCCCGGCCGGCGTCCCGCCGCTTCAGGTACTCGATGGCTGCTTTCCCGTCCTCGGATGTATCGACTACCACATTCTGTGCCGCAGCGCCCAGGGCGGTCTCTATGGCCAGCGTATACCGGTCGGCCGTGTGCACCAGATTGGCTACCGGTCCGTGGATTCCCTGGAGCATATGGCTGTGGCTAGCCTGCATAACGGTCTTGACGGCTTTATTAAACCCCTCGTAATCCTTCTCCATCTCCGCGAGCATGTTGATCCGGCTGTCCAGGCTCCGCCCCTCGATGGTGAGCTGCGTTGTCTCTTCCCGCAGACGGGTGACTTTGTTCTCTCTTCCGGCCATTTTCATCCGATTGCCGTCCACAACATTAGAAAGCTGCTGCATGTGGGTGCGCGTCTCCGACTCCGCGGTGGCAATTGCCGTCACTCTGTCCTGGATCTGCTGGATCTGCTCTCGTAGCGCCTGGATCCGGCCGGTATCTTCGCTCATATCCTGCTGCAGGCGGCGGATGCTGTCCTGGTTGTTCTTTTTCTCCGCCTGCAGCACCGCTGCAGCCTGTTTATTCCCGCCGATCTCGTTCTCCTGGGCTGTGAGCTGCTCCCGGGCCGCCTCCATCTGCAGGTCTCTGGCACGCATCTGCTCGGTAATGGTCTCGGACCGATGATAGTTTTCCGTCACCGAGGCCCGCAGGCGCTCCAACTCCTCCTTGGCCGCTTTCTGGCTTGCCTGAATGGAGGCGCTCTGCTCTGCCAATTTGTCCAGGCTGCCCATCCAGGCGGATACTTCCAGCCCTTTCAGCTCCTCCCGGAACTTCAGGTACTTTTCCGCCACGGCTGCCTGCTTGCGCAGCGGGCCCAGCTGCATCTCCAGCTCCTCAATCTTGTCCCCTACCCGCAGCAGGGAGTCATCGGTAGCAGCCAGCTTCCGCTCCGCCTCTTCCTTCCGATAACGGAACCGGGCAATTCCGGCCGCCTGCTCAAAAATTTCCCTCCGGTCCGTACTCTTGGCGGAGACAATCTCCGCGATGCGGCCCTGCCCGATAATGGAGTAGCCATCCCGGCCCAGGCCGGTATCCATCAGCAGCTGCTGTATGTCCCGCAGGCGGACAGACTCCCGATTAATGAAATATTCACTGTCTCCGCTGCGGTAATACCGGCGGGTGATGATCAGCTCGTCGCTGTTGATGTCAAAAAGGCGGGCAGTATTGTCCAGAACCAGCGTCACCTGGGCAAATCCCAGTTTCCCCCGCTTCTCTGTGCCGCCGAAGATCACATCCTCCATCCGGCCGCCCCGAAGGGCCCGCGTGCGCTGCTCGCCCATGACCCACAGCACCGCGTCTGAAATGTTGGATTTTCCCGACCCGTTTGGTCCCACGATCATCGTCACATTTTTTTCAAAATGAATCGTGGTCCGTTCCGGAAAGGACTTAAATCCCTGAATTTCCAGCGCTCGCAGATACAAAACTTCTTACTCCCATTCACAAAGATTTGGCGCCCGGCTGCGGTGGATCTACAGTGACATCCAGCCTGTCCCCCTCTTCGCAGGCGAGGGGTTTTACCGCCAGCGAACCCAGGGCAAACTGTTCTTTTAAGGCTGTCACATTGCTTCTTCTCCATCCAATCATGGCAGACAGGCGGTGGGGGGCCACATGCAGGGTCACGCGGCTGCCTTCGGGGACCGCATCCAGTTTTTCCGCAGCCCGCCGGCGCAATACCTCCGATCGCACCAGCTCTCCCAGGGCCGGGTGATAGGCGCCCGCCACAGCCTCGCCGCCGGACAGGTCCTCCGTGGGATTGAGGCCCAGGCGGATCACCGGGATGCCCGCCGCCTCAAACAGGGGTAGCAGATCCGCACACAGGGACACCGCCTGTTCCACGGTGTGTTCCGGATAGGCGCCCTGGCGCCACATCTGCTCCAACACCGTGCCCCGGATTACGACGGTGGGATAAATCCGCACGCCGTCCGGTGCCAGCCGGATCAGCTCCCGGGCCGTGGCCCGGTCCTTTTCCCCGTCCGAGCCGGGAAGACCGGTCATCATCTGCAAAATCAGCTTCAGTCCCGCCCCCTTGACCAGTGCCGAAGCCCTTCGGGTGTCCTTCCCTGTGTGGCCTCTGCCGGAAGCGGCCAGCACGGACTCATCCATGGACTGGGCTCCCAGCTCCACGGTAGTAACGCCGTAGCGCTGCAACCGGTCCAGGCAGGCGGCGTCTACTGCATCCGGTCGGGTAGACACGCGAATGTCCGTCACGGCGCCCGCCCTTCGGTAGGGCTGGACGGCTTCCAGCAGCTCCTGCTGCAGCCGGGTCGGCACCGCTGTAAAACTGCCCCCGTAAAAAGCCAGCTCCACCGGGGTCAGACCTCTCCGACCGGCCTTCTCCAGGGCTGCAGCCACCTCTTGCGCCGAGACAGGCAAAGGGCTGCCGGAAATACGTTTCTGGTCGCAGAAGACGCATTGGTTCGGGCAGCCCCAGTGAGGGACGAAAAGGGGGAGAATCCTCGCTTTCGTCATCTCTTCATTCTCTCCAGAGCAGCCTTCGCAGCTGCCTGTTCCGCCTCTTTTTTGCTCCTGCCGGTACCCTGGAAGCTTCTGCCCCCGGGGACGGACACACGGGCCACAAAGGTTTTATTGTGGTCCGGTCCGGACTGGCCCACGATGGCATAGGAAGGGGTGGAATCCCCGGATTTTTGCACGAGTTCCTGCAGCTGGGACTTAAAATCGGTGGGAACCGGCCTGTATCCTGCCTTCAAATCCTTGAGAATATTTTCGGCAATAAACTGCTCTGCCGGCTCCAGGCCCCCGTCCAGATAGATAGCAGCAATCACCGCCTCCACACAGTCCGCCTGGATGGATACGATGCTCCGTCCCCCGTTGTGCAGGGTGCTGTTTCCCAGCTTCATATACTTGCCCAGCTCCAGGCGCGAAGCGGTCCGGTACAGACTTGCCTCGCACACCAGCTGCGCTCTCAGCCTGGTAAGATCCCCCTCCGGCATAGGGGGCTCCAAAGAGAAAATCGTCCGGGCTGCGCAGAATCCCAGCAGAGAATCCCCCAGAAATTCCAGTCTCTCGTTGCTCCACTCCGGGTGTCCCTGCTCGTTGGCATAGGAGCTGTGGGTCAGCGCTCTGTCCAGATACGTGCTGTCCCTGAAACGATAGCCCAGTCTGTCTTCCAGTGCTTCCATCAGGAAATGTGGGCACTCACATACGCGGCCAGGTCCCCCACGGTCTGCATTTTCTTCAATTCCTCCTCCGGAATCTCATCCAGACCGAATTCCTGTTCCAGCTCCACCACCAGTTCTACCACATCGACAGAGTCAATGCCCATATCATCCGTAAAGGTGGTGTCCTCATTGACATCTTCCGGACTCATATTAAACTGCTCACAAATCATGCTGATAATTCTTTCATATACCATTTTCTTGTCTCCTTACCCATTCATGCCTTGGCCGGAGTGGTCCGGCCCTCGTCCAGTTTCATATAGGAAATATTGGCCTGAATCAGGCCAGGCACATCCGCCTTTACACAGGCGGCTGCCTGCTTGACGGCATTGAATATGGCCTGATCGTTGGAACTGCCATGGGCCTTGATCACTGTTTTGCTGATGCCCAGCATGGCAGTCCCCCCCACTTCGGAGGGATCCATCATGGTCTTCATGGCACCCAGATCCTTCTTGAGCAGGGCAGCGGCCATGGTATTTTTGAAATTTTTCCCCAGAACCGCCTTCATCTGCTTGAGGAAGAACTTGGCGGAGCCCTCTACCGTCTTCAACATCACATTGCCGGCAAAGCCATCCGCCACCATTACATCCATTTTGCCCGTGAGCAGATCGCTGCCCTCGGCGTTGCCGATAAAATGGATTCTGCCCGCCTGGTCCGCCTGCTTGAGCAGTTGAAAAGTCTCCTTCTGCAAGGCCCCTCCCTTGGTGTCTTCTGTCCCTACATTGAGAAGGGCCACACGAGGCTGGCTGCAGCCCATGATTTTCTCCGCGTAGAAAGAACCCATGTAGGCAAACTGCAGCAGATATTCCGGCGTACACTCCACATTGGCGCCGCAGTCCATGAGCAGGACCCCTTTCCCCCCGTTGGGGAGCACCGGCCCCATCGCTGCCCGGCGGATTCCCTGGATCCGGTGCACCAGAAGTGTTGCGCCGGACAGAAGGGCTCCCGTGCTGCCGGCGGAGACCAGGGCGTCCGCCTGCCCGTCGTGGAGCATATTCAGGGCAACTGTCATGGAAGAATTCTTCTTCCGCCGCCAGGCCATGCTCGCCTCATCTTCCATGGTGATCACTTCTTCTGCATTGACCACCTGCACGGAAGCACCGCTGTTCCCTTCTGCCTGCAGGCACTGGCGCACCGGCTCTTCCCGGCCCACCAAAATCACCTCAAAGCCCAATTCCTGAGCCGCGCGCACGGCACCCTTCACCACCGCCTGGGGGGCATTGTCCCCGCCCATCGCGTCCACCACAATTTTCAAGTGTCCGTCGCCTCTCTTTCCAATATGGCATCCAGCGTCCGGAGGGATCGCCGGGCAATGGCTAAGTTTCGCTCTCTCTTGCCGCGAATCCGCTCTCCCGCCGGTTCCAGAATGCCGAAATTCACATTCATAGGCTGAAAATCTCCGCTGAGCGGTCCGCGGGAAACGTACAGAGCCAAAGCTCCTATCGCCGTGGTCCGGGGAAAATCCAGCGGCGGCAGGTGTTTCAATCTTCTGGCCCATTCCAGCGCAGCCAGCATCCCGGAGGCACAACTTTCCACATACCCCTCCACCCCGGTGACCTGTCCGGCGAAGGCGATCTCCGGCCGGGTGCGGAGGCAGTAATACCGGTCCAGCAGGACAGGACTGTTGAGGAAAGTGTTCCGATGCATCTTCCCGTAGCGCAGGTACTCCGCCTTAGCCAGGGCGGGGATCAGGCCAAACACCCGGCGCTGTTCCGGAAAAGTGAGATGGGTCTGAAACCCCACCAGATTGAAGGCCGTTCCCTCCAGATTGTCCCGGCGCAGCTGGGCGACGGCGTAACAGCTCTCCCCGGTGGCGGGATCGCGCAGTCCCACTGGTTTCAGGGGACCGTAGCGCAGCGTATCCCTGCCTCGCCGGGCCATCACTTCCACCGGCATACACCCCTCAAAGACGCCCGCGTCCTCAAAGCCGTGGACGGGGGCCTGCTCCGCCCGGGCCAGCTCCGTGACGAACCGGTCATACTCCTCCCGGCTCAGGGGACAGTTGATATAATCCGCCGATCCCCTTCCGTACCGGGAGCCGAACCAGGCTCGGTCCATATCTACGCTGTCCGCCTCGACGATAGGGGCGGCCGCATCGTAAAAGTGGAGAAACTCCTGTCCGCACACCTGGCGAATTGCCGGGATCAGACTGTCGCTGGTAAGGGGGCCGGTGGCAACAATACACGGGCCCTCCGGAAAAGAGCTCACTTCCTTCTCTTCCACCTGAATCCGGGGATGCCGGCAGACAGCCTGGGTAATGCTCTCGGCAAAGGCCGCCCGATCCACGGCCAGCGCTCCCCCCGCCGGGACCCGGTGCTGTTCCGCGCTTTCCATGATCAGACTGCCCAGCCTGCGCAGTTCCTCCTTGAGAAGCCCCACCGCATTGGACAGATCGTCTCCCCGCAGGGAGTTGGAGCACACCAGCTCTGCAAACTGGCTGCTCGTGTGGGCAGCTGTCCTTTTGCCGGGCTTCATCTCCCACAGACGGACGGAAAATCCCCTTTTCGCCAGCTGCCAGGCCGCCTCACAGCCTGCCAGTCCGGCGCCCACTACCGTGATATCCGCCATTACTCTTTCCCT
>CAZGAM010000015.1:15943-20321 GCA_964523685.1 uncultured Oscillospiraceae bacterium
CACAGCCTGCCAGTCCGGCGCCCACTACCGTGATATCCGCCATTACTCTTTCCCTGTTACGCTCTTTTTCGCGGTTGCGTCCGTCTTCGTACTCTTTTTCGCGGCTGCGTCCGTCTTCGTGCTCTTTTTGGCAGCTGCGTCCGTCTTCGTGCTCTTTTTCGCGGCTGTGTCCGTCTTCGTGCTCTTTTTCGCAGCTGCGCCTGTCTTCGTGCTCTTTTTCGCGGCGGAACTCGTCTTTTCCGTCTTTTTCGGTTCGCCTGGTTCGACTGTCTGTGTCTTTTTCGGTTCGGCGGTCTCAACCGAATCGGCTTGCTTCTCCGCCTCCGGCACGCTCTGCTCAGTCTCCGCCTCCGCGGTTTTCCGATGATAGCCCCTCTTCTCCTCCGGGAGGAAGTTAGGGCACTGTTCGTTGATGCAGAAGGACTTTTTCTGCCCCTTGCCGGAGAGTTTGAACAGGGTCTTGCCGCATTCAGGACAGACATCCTTCGTGGGCACATTCCAGGTCATGAAGCCGCATTCGGCTCCTCTCTCACAGGCGTAATAGGTATAGCCCTTCTTGGAGGTGCGCTTGAGGATCCGCCCACCGCACCGAGGACATTTGCCGGGCATTTCCGTCACCAGAGGCATGGTAAAACTGCACTCCGGATATCCGGGACAGGCCAGGAACCGGCCGAACCGGCCTGACTTGATCACCAGATTCCGCCCGCAGTTGGGACACACCTCTGCGGACTGCTCTTCCGGCACCTTGATGTGCACGCCCTCCAGAGCCTTTTCCGCCTGGGTCAGGTCCGCGTCAAAACCGTCGTAGAACTGGTGAAGCACCTTCTTCCAGTCCGCTTTTCCCTCCTCCACCTCATCCAGATCCTGTTCCATTCTGGCTGTGAACTGCACATCTACAATATCCGGAAACCGCTCCTCCATGAGATCCGTCACGGTGGCCCCCAGGGGGGTTGGCTTGAGGTACTTTCCCTCCTTGACCACATACTCCCGGGAGGTGATGGTGGTTATCGTAGGCGCGTACGTACTGGGCCGGCCGATGCCCTTCTCCTCCATAGCGCGGATCAGGGTTGCCTCGGAATACCGGGCAGGTGGGGAAGTAAAAAGCTGTTCCGGCTCCATTTTCTGCGCGGTCAGGGTCTGGCCCTGCTGCAGAGGCGGAAGAGGCTTCTTCCCGCCGTTTTCCTCCTCCTCGTCCCGGTTGTCCTCGTATACCGCCGTATAGCCGGGAAAAGAGATCTGGGACCGGGAGGCCCGAAAAGTATATCCCTCGCAGGTGGCATCCACGGTAATGTTGTCATACACCGCATTGGCCATCTGGCTGGCTGTAAACCGGCCCCAGATCAGCCGGTAGAGCCGGTACTGATCACCGGTAAGACTCTTCTTCACCTGCTCCGGCGTCAGGCTGGGATTGCTGGGCCGGATCGCCTCGTGGGCGTCCTGTGCGTTGGACCCGGCCTTATAGCGGCGGGGTTTTCCGGGATAGTATTTCTCCCCGTAATAGCTGCGGATAAACTTTCCTGCCGCCGCCAGCGCATCTTCCGAAAGACGGAGGGAATCTGTTCTCATATAAGTAATGAGACCGATGGTTCCCAGTTCCGCTACATCCACGCCTTCGTACAGCTGCTGCGCGATGGACATGGTGCGTCTGGGCGTCATACCCAGCCGGCGGGAGGCCTCCTGCTGGAGGGTAGACGTAATGAAGGGGGGAGACGGGCTGCGCTTTTTTGTCCCGTGCACCAAATCGGTCACGGTAAACGGCTTGTCCTTCACCGCCTCCAGCACCGCCTGGACGTCCTGCTCGCTGGCTAGTTCTCCCCGCTTTTTGTCTTTTCCATAATAAAATGCCTGGTAGGACTGTCCCTGGTCCGTACACAGCGTCGCGGTGAGGTGCCAGTACTCCTCCGGCTGAAATTCCTCGATTTCCTTTTCCCGGTCCATGACCATCCGGGTCGCTACCGACTGCACTCTGCCTGCGGACAGGCCCCGGTGAATTTTCCTCCAGAGCAGCGGGCTGAGTTTATAGCCCACAATTCTGTCCAGGATCCGGCGGGCCTGCTGGGCATTCACCAGGTCCAGATCGATATCCCGGGGATTGGCGATGCCATCCTGTACCACTTTTTGGGTAATCTCATTAAACGTCACCCGGCGGGCCTTGCTGTCCGGGATGTTCAGCAGCTCCTTCAGGTGCCAGCTGATCGCCTCTCCCTCCCGATCCGGGTCCGTTGCCAGATAGACGGTTTGGGCTTTGGCAGATTCCTTCTTCAGCTGGGTAATCACCTGCTCCCGGCCCTTCACCGGCTGGTAATCAGGCTGGAAATCATGTTCGATATCCACACCCATTTTATTCTTGGGCAAATCCCTGAGGTGGCCCATGGATGCCACCACTTTATATCCGGAGCCCAGATACCGCTCAATGGTTTTTGCTTTCGCGGGAGACTCGACTATAACCAAATCGCTCTTTGCAGCAGCCATCTGTGATCCTCATTTCTCCGTTTTCACTTCTGAGACATTCCCGGACGCGGCCGTCCGGCCGGCACCTATTCCGGCTAGCACAATATAAACTATACCGGCACCCTTGTCAATCACTATTTACTATAAGGAGACCGGGAACAGGCAAAAAAACATACGAAAATCAGTCTGCCGGCTGCCCTGCGGTCCTCGTCACCGGACCATTTCCCACATGCACAGTGCCGCTGCCAGCGCCGCATTGTAGCTCTCCGCGGGCGGCCGCATGGGGATGCTGACGGTGTCCGCACACAGGGCCAGAAGCGTGTCGGTGAGGCCGCTTCCCTCGTTTCCCACTGCCACAGCCAGAGGCGGAGCCGGAAGGCACCGCACATCCAATCCCCCCTCCCGATGAGCTGCTCCGTACAGGGGGATTCCACCCAGCAACCCAGGCAGCTCCGCCAGAGAAGTCCTACTCTGGCACTGTCGAAACACAGCGCCCATGGAGGCCCGAACCGCTTTGGGGTTATAGGGATCTGCACAGGCACCGCAGAACAGCACCAGATCAATCCCCATTCCGTCTGCTGTCCGCAGAACCGTGCCCACATTGCCCGGATCCTGCACATTCTCCAGCACTATGATCCGCTGCGGAGGATGTTCCGGGAGCATATTCCGCATCCGCACCGTAAAAACAGGACCGGGTGCATGGAGCAGAGGAGACGCCGCCTGCACCACCTCCCGGGAGGCCAGGTGCACAGGAAGACCGGGTATCTCCTCCTGCGACAGAACGCAGGTAATTTCCGAACCGGAGGCAATGGCCTCCTTCAGAAGGGTCTGCCCTGCACATACATACTCTCTGTCCTGTTGGCGCTGTTTCCCATCCGATTCCAGCGCCAGGAACCTCTTCACCAGCGGATTCTGCCGGGAAGTAATCCTATCCATGGCGTCACTCCTGCCTCTGCCTTCCTCGGGAAAACGCAGCACACCCTGCCCCGCTGTCATCGCAGGATGAAATTGAATTTCCTTCAATTCCAGCTGGGAAACGCAAAATTTCCTCTACCCCGCTCTCCCGCATCCCGATGCTACCCAGTGGGATGATGGCTTGGTTCCTTTGATTTTGTTCCCCCTCCTTCCGCCATCGGGAAAGAGCGGGGAAAGTTCAGGTTTGGCATACAGGGTGGAAGCTGCCGGTTTCTTCCGCATAATAAGAGCTTGTCCTGCTGCTCTCTAGGATTATATTATTTTACTCTGAAGCAAAAGTCAAGCCCCCTCTCGAAATGAAAAGGCGAAACGAAACTTCACCATGGAATCCCTTCGGGAGATGCTGCATACTCAGGGCCCCTTTCTTCTTCCCTTATCTTACACCCTATTGACCCGATGATTCAAGATACCCCTATTTTTCGCAGGAAGCAAACGGGGCATCGCCTGCTTTCAAAAATCCTGCTGCCCAATCACCAACCCCTTCTGCGGCCATAACTGCAGTCATGCCTCCGTCCCTTTATCGCTCGATTAGCTTGCCTCATGGGGCTTTTCGCCCTGCGGTTTTTCCCTCAATTCCTTGTTTGCGCAAAGTTCTCGGCAGCCGCAGCATCGGCACAAATCTTTTCACGTCGCGGCCGCAATCTATCCTTTCTTCAGACTGCCTGCTGCTTGGTTCATTCTCTCGCGCAGAGTGACTTTTTCCAGATAGAAGAGGAGACGCAGCCCCCGGCACGGAACCTGGAACTTCCCCCTGCTGCCGGTAATCTGTCGCAGCCTTTCGTAATCATTTAGACCGTGAAATAAAAAGAACTTTTACTACGTCGATAAGACAGGTCTGATTCGCGATCTTTTGAACAACTGGTCAAAGGTTACTCTTTTCACCTACCTTGTCGGTTAGGCAAGTCCCTAACCATGAGCATGCTGGAGAACTTCTTCTCGTTGGATGCGGATA
>CAZGAM010000016.1:0-20050 GCA_964523685.1 uncultured Oscillospiraceae bacterium
GAAGCCGAATTTTTCGAAAAACGCCCGCCTGGCAGATTAGAAAAACAACGGGCAGAAGTGCCTTCACCGGAAAACGAACCCACCGCTGCCGATTTTCCCGGGGCTTTCGCCAGGAAACTGCCAGGCATAGCCCCGGAATTAGCAAGAAGGCTGGATCCTGCCGCAGGGGCAACAGGACAGGAGGAGCCCCGGAAAAAAGGGGCCGGTTTCAGACGAAAGCATCCTGGGTTCTCGAAGGATCCTGAATCGCTGTCTACAAGGACGATGTCTGCCCGTCGCTTACCACGGCGATGTGCAATTCCTCCAGCTGCTTCTGGTCCACCTCCCCGGGGGCACCCATCATCAAATCCTGGGCGTTCTTGTTCATGGGGAAGGGAATAATCTCCCGAATGGATGACTCCCCCGCCAGGAGCATGACCATCCGGTCAATCCCCGGGGCGATACCCGCATGGGGCGGGGCCCCGTAGCAGAACGCGTTGTACATGGCAGGGAACTTGGCTTTCACATCCGCCTCGCCCAGTCCGACCAGCTCGAATGCCTTAACCATAATCTCCGGATCGTGATTGCGCACCGCGCCGGAACTCAGTTCTACCCCGTTGCACACCAGATCGTACTGAAAGGCGTAAATATCCAGAGGATCCACCTCGCCCCGCTCGGCTCTCTCCAAGATCTCAAGCCCCCCGTTGGGCATGGAGAACGGGTTATGGCAGAATTCCAGCTGTCCAGACTCCTCCCCAATCTCAAACATGGGAAAATCCACAATCCAGCAGAAGGCATACTGTTCTCGCTGCTTATGGCCCGGTACCGCCTCTCCCAGCATCTTCACCGCCACGCCGGCCGTCTTCAGCGCCTGCTCTTCCGTCCCCGCCGCGAGGATGCCCAGGCTGCCCGGTTCCAACCCCAGATCCCGGAGCGCCGACTCCCTGCCAGCCAGGAACTTGGCCACTCCCCCCACCAGAGCGCCGTTTTCATCCATGCGCACCCAGTAGGGCTTGACCCCGGCCTGCACGGCAATATCCGCACACAGCCGGTCTATCTGTTTTCGGGTCAGCTCCGAGTGGGTGCAGGGTACGATCTTCACCGAGGCAGCCTGGGCAAAGGGCTCAAACCCCTCCGTCTGCCTGGCCAGATCGGTCATATCTTTCACCGTGAGATCGATGCGAAGATCCGGCTTGTCCGTGCCGTAGGTCTCCATTGCGTCACGATAGCTGATGCGCCGGAACGGTGCATGGGACGCCTCGTGATAGAGCCCGTAGCGGGCAAACACCGGAGGCAGCACATCTTCCATCACTGCGAACACATCCTCCTGCGTCGCGAAGGCCATCTCCATATCCAGCTGGTAAAACTCGCCGGGTGAACGATCGCCCCGGGCATCCTCATCCCGGAAACAGGGCGCGATCTGGAAATACCGGTCAATGCCGGAGGTCATGAGCAGCTGCTTGAACTGCTGGGGCGCCTGGGGCAGGGCATAGAATTGGCCGGGGTGTTTCCGTGCCGGTACCAGATAGTCTCTGGCTCCCTCCGGGCTGGATGCGGTGAGGATCGGGGTGGTAATCTCCAGAAAATCATGCGCCAGCATCGCCGTCCGCAGGGCTTCCACCACCTGACAGCGCAGGACGATGTTGTTCTTCACCGCAGGATTGCGCAGATCCAGATAGCGATATTTCAGCCGGATGGACTCGTCTGCCTCCCGGCTCCGGTTAATCTCAAAGGGCAGTTCATTGGTCCGGCAGCGGCCCAGCACTTCCACTTTCTCCGGAACGATCTCCACGTCGCCGGTGGGAAGTTTGGGGTTTTTGCTGTCCCTCTCCCGGACTATGCCCTCCACCGACACCGTACTCTCTTTGTTGATGGCCCGGAACGTCTTCACCATCGGCTCCGTCTCTGCCACCACCTGCGTCGTGCCGTAGAAGTCGCGGATCACCGCAAAGGCCAGGGCAGATCCCACTTCCCGGACATTTTCCAGCCACCCTACTATTTTCACAGGCTGCCCTGCGTCGCTCAGCCGAAGCTGGCCGCAGGTATGGGTACGCATTTGCGTCATCATGATTTATCCCCTTTCACAGGTTTCACAGACCTGTCCACACCCGCTCGAATCTGCGCTGCCGCCTGCGCTGCCGGCACCGTCACCTGCCGGCCCGTGCGCAGATCTTTCAGTCCCACTGTCCCGGACAGGCGCTCCTCCTCCCCCACGACCACCGCGTAGGGGATGGACAGTTTATCTGCATAGGCAAATTTTGCCTTGACTTTCTTTTTTTCCGCATAGACCTGCGTTCGGATACCCGCCTGGCGCAGCTCGGCTGCGCAGCGCACCGCGTAGTCCACCCGGTCCTCCAGGGGGATCAGGAGCGCATCGCAGGGGGCTGTGGGCAGCGCCTCATTGAGAAGATTCTGCTCCTGGAGGAGGTAGAAAAGCCTTGTCACACCAATGGACAGGCCCACGCCCGGCAGCTTTCTGTCGGTATAATAGCCGGCCAGATCCTCATACCGGCCGCCGGAACAGACGCTGCCCACCTGGGGATAGTCCGTCAGGGAGGTCTCGTAGACCGTTCCCGTATAGTAATCCAGGCCCCGGGCAATGGTCAGGTCGATTCTCCACTTATCCTCCGGCACGCCCAGTTCCGGCAGCAGATCCGTCACCGTCTCCAGTTCCCCCATTCCCGCATCCAGCTCCGGGCACTGCCCCGCCAGATGGTGGAGAACCGACAGGGGATCCGGGGCGCAGAGGATGTCCAGCAGCCGCTCCGCGCAGGAGGGCTCCACCTCCAGCTCGCCCAGCAGGCCTGCCACCTTCTCTCTTCCGATCTTCTCCAGCTTGTCAAGGGCGTTGAGAACAGCCGCCGGACTGGCTTTCACCTCCAGCAGGGTAAACAGACCGTTGAGCACTTTCCGGTTGTTGATGCGGATCACAAAACGCTCCAGACCCAGACGCTGGAATGCGCTGCAGATAATCGCGGGCATTTCCGCGTCATTGGCCAGATCCAGTGTCCCGTCTCCGATCACATCAATATCCGCCTGATAAAATTCCCGGAAGCGGCCCCGCTGGGACCGTTCCCCCCGGTACACTTTTCCAATCTGATACCGGCGGAAGGGAAAAGCCAGCTGTCCGTAATTCATAGCCACATACTTTGCCAGGGGGACCGTCAGATCAAAACGCAGGGCCAGATCATGTTCTCCCTTTGTGAAGCGGTAGATCTGCTTTTCCGTCTCCCCGCCCCCTTTGGCCAAAAGCACCTCCGCCGCCTCCATAACCGGCGTATCCAGGCGGGTAAAGCCATACAGAGCGTACGTGTCCGCCAGATCCTGTATCAGTGTATCCATCTGCGCCTGGGATTCTGGAAGCAGCTCCATGAACCCGGAGAGCGTTCTGGGTTTGACTTTTTCCATCTTTTCTCTCCCAAAGGGGCGGCTGCTGTCAGCCGCCCCTTTTCTTTTAGTCTTTCTTCTTGTTCTTGGGATTAATAATATCGCGCCAGGCGAAATCGCCCCGGCGCAGACCCTGGATCAGCACCTCGGCGGTCGCAATATTGGTGGCCAATGGTATATTATGGCTGGCGCAGATCAGCGCGATCTCCGTGACCGGACCAAACAGCTCCGGGTGATAGGGATCGGCGAAGAAAAGCACCAGATCAATCTCATTATAGGCGATACGGGCCCCGATCTGCTGGATACCGCCCTGGGCGGCGTTCAGATACAGCTCGATGGGCAGGCCGGTCGCTTCGCTGACCAGTTTGCCTGTGTTGTGCGTGGCAATAATGGAGTGCTCGGCAAGGATCCCGCAATAGGCGATGCAAAACTCTACCATCAGTTCCTTTTTCCCGTCATGCGCCATGAGTGCAATATTCATCAAAAGACCTCCTACCATACTTCTCAGTGCAGAATCGTCAGTTCGTCTTCCGTTTCCTGGGTACTCTGCTTAAACTCAAAATAATATTCCAGCATCTGTCTGGCTATGGCACCCAGATTGGCTCCCATGGTACCGTTTTCTATGGAAACGGCTACCGCCACCTCCGGCTCCTCGTACGGGGCATAGCAGATGAAGAACGCATCGTTATTGACGGTGCCCGTCTCCGTCGTGCCGGTTTTGGCCGCTACGGTATAGGGGAAATTGAGGAACTGATACCGGGCCGTTCCGCTCGTTACCACGCCCCGCATCCCCTCGTGAACCAGATCCCATACTTGCTGGCCGGTCTTCACCTCGCTCATGACTTCCGGCTCCCGCTCGTACACGCTCTCCGAATAGTCATAACTGGAAACGGATTTCAGCAGAGACGTACTGTATACCTTTCCCCCGTTGGCCAGTGCCGCACAGTACCGGGTCAGCTGCAGCGGCGTGACCCCGGTGAGGCCCTGGCCGATGGATGCCAGCAGGGTATCGGCCGCATACCAGGCGGCGTTTCTCTTGCCGGCGTAGAGCTGGGACTTATACTCCGGGGACGCCACCCGGCCGCTGGCCTCCGCCAGCTCAATGCCGGTGGGCTGTCCCAGACCAAACAGCGTAGCGTACTTGTCAATATTTTTTATGGTGATCTGATCGCCCACGGTGAAGAAGAAAAAGTTGCAGCTGTAGGTCAGCGCCTGATCCACTGTGAGAGACCCGTGTGGTCCTCCATAGCAGCTGGGGGCATAGCCCGCGTCAATGTACTTGGTGAACTGGCCGGTGCAGGTGATGGTTGTATCCCCATCGATAAACCCCTCTGTCAGAGCCGCCACCGCCATACAGGGCTTCCAGGTGGAGCCGGGGGAATAGAGTCCGGACAGGGCCCGGTTGACCAGGGGCCGGGTCTCATCCTGCAGAAGATCTTCCACATCATCCCAGAACGTCTCCAGATTGTAGCTGGGGTAACTGGCGATGCACAGCGGCTCGCCTGTATTCACATCGACGGCCACCAGCGCGCCGCCGGTGATCAGGTCCCGGACCTCGTCCAGCTTCCCTTCCGCCCGGGCCTGCAGATTGTTCAGCGTGGTCTCTTCATTGGCATTTTCTATATAGGTGGACAGAGCGGTCTCCGCCGCGCCCTGCAGCTCACTGTCGATGGTAATATAGATGTTATTGCCGGGCTGGGGCACTTTATTGTAGACCGTACTGGTCACCACACCCTCGCTGGTCCTGGTGATCTTCGCTTCCCCGTCCACGCCGTGCAGGTATTCCTCAAAAGCCGCCTCAATGCCGGATTTCCCGATCACGGCATTCATGGGATACCCCTTATCCTTATATTGATCATAATCTTCCGCATCCATGAGGCCGGTATAGCCCAGCAGGTGGGGTGCATAGGAGGTATTATACTCCCGCAGGAAGCTCACCTGCACATCAAATCCCGGCAGGTCTGCCTCCATGAGAGAGGTGATGGTGTTGATGCTCACATCCTCGGCAAAGATGTAGTCCGATGTGTTGATATCGTAGCGGACATTGATGGAATAGCGCACCGAGGCGATAATGCGCATCTCCGCCGCGCTGTAGTTGCCGTCTATGCCGTACCGGGTGCGCATGGTGGCCATGACTTCCACCGCCGTGGCATCCCTCGTCAGCTGATTGGCATCCAGCCAGGCGTTGAGAAGCTGTCTCTGGGTATCCGAGATGTTGTCAAACTCCCAGGGCGTGGAACTGGTAATCGGCAGTTCATCGTTGTACGAATCCCCGTTCGCCTCAATGATCTGGCACATCTGCAAGATAGCGGCGTTGATTTCCCTGTTTTCCAGCCCGGAATACATCAGCTCCTCTTCGTCAATCAGCAGATTGTTGCAGTTTCGATTGGAAACCAGAAGCCGGCCATAGCGGTCCATAATATTGCCTCTGGCGGCTATTACCGTTTCCGTAGATAATATGGAGTTGGTGCTCAGCTCATAGTTCTGATTTCCCTCCACAATCTGCAGCTGATACAGCTTGGTGAAAAACAGAATCAGAACCACCGCCAGAAAAAGGCACAGGAAAACCAATCTTCCGGGACTGATCAGTTTTTTCATAGGGATATTCTTTCAGACGGAGCCTTCCGCACACGCGGGAACAGCCCCGGATCCTCCTTTCCAAGGACATCATCAGACAATTTTAATGGCCCATGGGCATGGCCGCGATCCTTTTGCAGGGAAAATACAGGGGAATGGACCAGACCAGACCCCAGAGGACCTGAATCAGTCCTCTGCGCAGGATCCGCCAGACGGCACTGCCACCCAGATACAGCTGCTGAAATGCCTGCGTATCCGCATCCATCAGGAAAAGAAAACGAAACATCTGGCAGAAGGCCGCCAGGGTCAGAGAGAGCAGGGCCAGGGCCATATATGACATAAAGCCCCTGTGAAGCATAAACTTTCCCATCATCTCCGCGAAAAAACCGATCGCCGTCAACAGGATGGTGAACATCACCACATGGGTTGTGCTCATATCGTAAAAATAGCCCGCCGCAAGGCCCACCATGGCGCCCCACATTCCCTCCTCGAAAAGGCCCACCGCCGCCACCGCCGCGGGGATAATCATGGCGCAAACGCCCCACAGGCGCAGGCGTGTCAGGACCAGATTCTGCACAATGAAAAGTCCTGCCAGAAGCAGGGCGTACGCCAGGATTTTGCGCAGTTTGCTCAGGTCTATCAGATCAAGAAGCATGCCCGTTACTCCTGTATGGTAAATTCCGTAATCACAAATACCTGGGAGAGATTGCCCAGATCGCATGCCGGCTCTACCACTCCGTACAGGGACTGTCCGTTCCCCTCGGAGAGGACATGGTCGATGTAGCCGATCACAAGGCCCTGGGGAATAGAGCCGCGTCCGGAGGTGAGAACCGCCTCTCCCTCCACCAGCTGGGCGTTCTCCGACAGATAGGTGAGCCGCAGCCTGTTGTCCGCCATGAGAGCGAAGTCGCCGACGCACATTCCCACAGCCCCTGCCTCACCCACCAGGGCACCCACGTCTATCCCGGAGTCGATGATCGTACGCACCGAGCTCCAGCTGTCCCCCACTTCAATCACCTGACCTACCAGAGCGCCGTACTCGGTGATGACGCAGTCGCCCGCTTCCAGGGGGTGACTGGCGTTGGAGGACCCTTTGGAGATGCGGAAGGTGCTCTCCCAGTTGGAGCTGGACCACTCCGTAATTTTGGCCGGCTCCATCACATAGTCCGTGTGCCGCTGGGTAAAGTCCAGCAGCTGCCGAAGCTGGGCATTTTCCGCCTCCAGCTCCGAGGCCGTGATGGCTGCCTGCTGCGCCTCCGCCAGCTGGGCCCGCAGGGAGTTGTTTTCCGCCTCCAGCTGGTCATATTCATAGACATAACCATAGATGCTCTCCAACCACTCCACAGCGGAAGAAGCCGCCTGCCCCAGGGGACTGACCAGAGCGCCAACCATATTCGAGACAATCCCAACCCGGCCATGGCCCAGTACGCTGGTGAGCACCACCAGCAGTACCAGAACCAGCCCTACCGCCATCACTCTGGGTCCATATTTTTTGATATATTCTTTCAACGGCTGAAAACTCCCAACTTATCCAGCATCAGGCCCAGCCGGCACAACGGCAGCCCGACCACATTGAAAAAATCCCCCTCCATCCGCTCGATGTACAGCCCGGCCCGGCCCTGGCAGGCGTAGGCGCCTGCCTTGTCCATAGGCTCTCCGGTGGCTACATACGCATCGATCTCCCGGTCTGTCATCTCGCGGAACGTAACGCGGGTGCACTCCACGGCGCTCTCCTTTTTTTCTCCGGCTAGGACCGTGACCCCGGTATAGACCCGGTGCTCCCGGCCGGAGAGCAGATGGAGCATTCTGGCTGCGTCGGCCGGATCGGCCGGTTTGCCCAGGATCAGGCCATCTATTTCCACCACAGTATCGGCTCCGATCACCGCCGCCTGCGGATATTTCTGGGCTACTTCCCGGGCTTTTGCTCCGGCAAGGCGCTGCGCCGTCTCCGCCGCGCCTGCGCCGGGCAGCGGCTGCTCCGGACCCAGGGCGGGAACTACCTGAAAGGGCTGTCCCAAATATTCCATCAGCTCCCTCCTTCTGGGGGATGCTGAGGCTAAAATCAAATCCATAGTGCTCCTTTTTGATACGCTCCCCGGCTGGCGTTGATCGGCACATAGTCGCTGTTTCCCTTATAGCGCTGCGTCACGCTGACGCATTCTCTGGGACTTTCCGCGGTAAACAGCAGCCGCAGGCCCCACAGGTCCACGCCGGTATACACCTCCGGATGGTCTGCCAAAAAGATTTTCCTGGCATCGTAGATGCAGTTGCGGCAGCCGAATTCCTTCGCCACCGGATAGACGCCTCCAAAGGCATCGCTCATACTGGTGGGCGTGGAACAGGAACACCGGCCCGCACTGTTTCGGATCAGACAGTATTCCGTAACCATCACAGGCACCCGCCCGTACACGATCATCTCCGCGGGAGCCGGCTTGGCCATGGACGCAATCTGTCTCGCGCTCAGCTCGCAGGAGATGGTCACCGACTGCAGTCCTGCCCTGCCCAGCCGCTCCAGGGTCCATGAGTTGGCCACATTCAGGGAATAATCTCCCCGAATCGTCATGCCCGCCTGCCCCGCCGCAGCCAGCAGACCCAGATCCCCGGCCAGCACCTGGGTATACCCCAGTTCCTTCAGGGTCATCAACAGTTCCCCTATCTCCGCCTTTTCCGCCTGGGAGACCACCGCAGGCAGAACTGCCGCAATTTCCGTGCCCCGGGCCAGAAAAGGCTCCACCCCCTTCGTCCGAGCCGCCAGCAGTTCCGCCGGTACATAGAGCAGATCCGGCCCTGTTGCTGCCAGTTCCTCCGTCAGCTGATTTTCGGAAGTAACTTGAATAATCAGTTTCGGGGCCTCCTGGATCGGGCGGTTGGGAGGCAGCGGGGGGCGTTCTCTCTCCTGGACAACCCTCTTCTCCCCGGATTTTTCCTCCAGGGAAGCCAGCAGGGCATGGCGGGCCTCCTCCACCGCCTCATCCGGATAATCCAGGCCATGATCCACGGCACAATGCACTTCCTCGCACTGGAACGGTGTTCCTCCTGTTCGATAGAGGATCTCCCGAATCCTTCCTTCGGAAATACCCTGCCGGCCCAGGTCGGTGGGCACAAATCCCTTATAGGCCGCCCTTCTTCCCAGGCTGTCTTCCGCGGCAAAAAGAGCCGGCTTCTCCGCCTGCAGAACGGCGTAAAATTTCACTGCGACCCGGCGCAGTTCCCCGTGCATATAGCTCTTGCGTACTTCCGCCTTCTTTTTCGCGGCAGAACGATCCGGCGTTTTTTCCGGAAGGGCAAACAGATCCGGCCCCAGTTCTCCGGCAAAATAGCCATCGGAGAGGCCGCCTGGTGAGAAAACAGACCGGAGGGTCTCCCTCTCGTCTGCGGAAGGCGGAACGTGCTCCCGAACCGTTCTGGCGTACAGTTTCGTCACATACGCCACATACTCCGGTCCTCTGCCCCGGCCCTCTATGACCGCGCCGGCAACGCCCACTGCATCCAGTCCCTCCAGATGATCTATGAGGCACACATCGGCGATGGCCAGGGGCCGCTCATCCATCCGCCCGCCCAGGGAAAATCTTCCCCGGCAGGGCATGGCGCAGTTCATACAGTTGTCGCTGCGGTGTTCATGGGCCAGCGCGCCCATATAGCACATACCGCTGTGGGCAACGCACACCGGACCATGGACACATACCGCTGTCTCAATCAGGGACGCACGGGCCATTTCCGCAATCTGCTCCGCGCTCAGCTCGGGTGCCAGAGTCACTCGGGAAAGGCCCAGGGCAGCCGCCGCTGAAACGGCTTCTGTGCTGTTGATCCCCAGACGGACATCGCCCCAAAGGGGCACCTCCGGCAGCGTCCTGCGCAGCACCGTGATGAGCCCGATATCCCGGACCAGAAGAGCATCCGCTCCCTCCCGGGAGACAAAAGACGCCAAATCCAGTATATCGGACATACTCTCATCCGTACGCAGGCTGCTCATAGACAGCACCGCTTTGCAGCCCCGGGTGTGGCAGTAGCGGATGCTGCGGCTCAGGCCCTCCCGATCCAGATCCGCCCCGGATTTCCCGGGAGCCGTAAGACCATCCCCCATATAAACGGTATCCGCTCCGCTCTGCACAGCGGCAATCACTGCTTCCGTACTCCCCGCGGGCGCCAGAACTTCAAGCATATTCTCCTCGCAAAATTCGGTAATACTATTATATTATATGCAAAATCCGGTGTCAAAACAAGACCAAATGGCAAAAAGGGCGGTAAAACTGCTGCTTCTCTGAAAAAATATATATGTTTTCTCTCCCGGTGCAACCGCTGTCTTTTCCTTCCGTGCGGACTGTAGGGGGCGGTACCTTTCTTTCCGGCCGGAAGCGGTGCAGCCGGTCCGGCCGCTTCGTCCTGGCTGGCTCTCCCCTTCACAAGGGCAGGGCCAAGGCGAGGCGCAGAGCCGTGCCTCTGCCGGGGAACCGAAAAAACTTCCTGCGCCTTGTAAGAAACAGAAGGAAATGCTATAATGCATCGTAGTTCTGGAAAAGAAAGGTTTCTGATATGGACAACGCCGATCTGAAGGCGAGCTGCCCCCAATGGCTCACCATCCCGCCGCAGCATGTGGACCGTCTGCTGGAATCCGGCAGCGGTGACTGTTCCCTTCTCTACCTGTACCTTCTTCGAAACGGAGGAAAACTGAACCTCGAGGAGGCCGCCGAAGCCATGCATCTCTCCGTCCGGGCCATCCGCTCTCTGGCGGTACGTCTGGAGGGGATGGGTCTGCTGGTAAAAGACAGCCAACCCCCGCTGCCGGATCAGGATGCGTTTCAGCCGAGAGTAGAGGAAATCGTACACCGCAGCCAGACCGATCCCGCCTTTCAGGCCCTGGTGACGGAGACGCAGACCATTTTAGGCCGCTATCTCGGCCGTTCGGATCTGGAAAAGCTGTTCCTTATCTATAATGATCTGGGTATGCCGGCTGACGTGATCATGCTCCTCATCCACCACTGTCAGGAAGAGATCAACGCCCGCTACCACGATGAGCGGACGCTGGGCTTTGCCTATATCATGAAAACAGCCTATGACTGGTTTGAACGGGAGATTCTCACCTACCCCAAAGCGGAGGCATGGCTTGCAGAACTGGAGCGGCGCAAAAGTCTGACGGAGGAAATCAAACGCCTGCTGGGAATCCGGGACAGAGACCTGTCCCCCTCTGAAAGAAAGTATATAGAGAGCTGGATTGAAATGGGCTATACTGCCGAAACTTTGGCTATCGCCGCGGATCGGATGTTCACAGGTACCGGGCGTTTGAACTGGAAATATATGGATTCCATTGTGCGTTCCTGGAATAAACAGGGACTATTCACGAAGGAAGATATCCAAAAAAGGGACCGGAAAACAGATACCGGTCATCGCCAGCAACAGCAGGTGACCCACCCGGCGGACGCCGCGGAAATGGAGCGGATGCGCAAGTTGAGAGAAAAGCTGGCTAACAGCTGATGGGAGAGAGCAGAGAGATGGATGGAAAATTGCTGGCGCAGGCCAGAGAAGAGAAGGAAAACATCCGCAGGCAGGCCATGCGCATGGATCGGCACCGCCATCAGGAAGTATACGCGCGTGTTCCTGAACTTCGTCAGATCGACGAAAAGATCGCGTCCCTCGTCCCGGAAGCTGCGGCGGCGGCCATCCGCGGCTCCGGATCCCTGCAGCAGATCCAGGACGAGAGCCTGCGCCTGCAGGCTGAAAGAGCAGAACTGCTGGTAGCCAATGGCTGGCCCTATGACTATCTGGATGGGGCCTGGAGCTGTCCCCGCTGCCGGGACACCGGCTATGTCAGGGGAGAAATGTGCTCCTGCCTGAAGAAACTATACGAAAAAGCCCAGGCCCAGGATCTCTCTGCCCTTCTCAATCTCGGCAGCGAAAGTTTCGAAACTTTTGATTTTACCTATTATGATAACGAACCGGATCCGCTGACAGGGACCTCGGCCCGTTCTCATATGCAGATGATCTACGGCATCTGCCTCGACTATGCCAGAAAATTTAACCGCAATCGGACAAATCTTCTATTTCGGGGCAGCACCGGCCTGGGTAAAACCTTCCTTTCCGCCTGTATCGCCCGGGAAGTCTCCCGGCAGGGCTATTCTGTGGTATACGAAACCATCGTCTCCGCCCTGGAAAGCTATGAGAACAACCGCTTCAACCGCAACGAAGAAGAGGTATCACGCACCAGTGCCCACATTCACCGGATGGAAGAGTGTGATCTTCTCATTCTCGATGATCTGGGAACGGAAATGATCACGAGCTTCTCCCTGAGCGCCCTCTATACATTAATCAATACACGTCTTCTCCATCGGAAGAGCACGGTGATCAGCACGAACCTCAGTGCCGCACAAATGGAGAAGAACTATACACCCCAAATTGTTTCACGGCTGGAAGGCGAATACCAGGTGCTGAATTTTGCAGGTTCAGATATTCGTGCCATAAAAAAAGAGCGCGGGCTGGCATAATATTTGCCTGCCGTACTCTGCAATAAACGAAACTGTTGTATTCAGGGGAAGACCAATTGTCTTCCCCTGTTTTGCCGTTGCGGAAATACGTTTTCATAATCGTCAAACCGAGGAGCGCTTTGCTTGCCGTATACAAAGAAATAGGGAAGCACAAACATTACGAATTCCCCGCCTGAACTGCATCAAAGTACCATTTTGAGCCTGTTTTCTGCTGAACAGCCCCATTGCGAACTGCGACTATGAGGTTATGGCTGACCAACGGGAAGCGGTCTGATTGCTAACAGAAGCACAAAAGCGGCTCTGTCCAAAATAGCCCATGGGAAACCACTGTATTCTGGTTGGCGGGGAGCCAAACAAGACGGGTCACGGAGACTTTCCTGTAGGCATCCGCCGTTACAGTTCCAGACTTTCCACTTCCTGGATAATCTCTTTTTCTCTCTCGTAAAACAGCAGCTCTTTATTGTGGGCAAAGTATTCCTTGCTCCCGTACCGGCCAATAAAACGGGCTGCATATGTATTGATCGTCAGTTCTGTGACCAGAATTAATACTTCCTGACCGTCTGGAAAAACTTCCTCACAGAAAGAAAAGACATTGGACAGACTCTTCCCGACATCCTCAGCCTGTTTTTTCAGGTCTTTGTTCCGCCTGTCATAGTCACCTTTAATCAGCTTGAAGGCCTCGTCCGCATCTTTCGGTGCCTTCTCGCTCAGCAGCTTCTGTTCTTCTTCCAGCACCGCGTGAACACTCTGAAGCACATATTCGTCGTCTGCGGACAGACTGGAGGAGGTCTTTCCCTTCTTAATGCGGAGCTGCACGCTGTCCATCTGGGCAGCCAGAGCAGACACGGGTTCTGTTTCCGGTCCTGACAAGGCCATACGCACATTTCGAAGGGATCCCAGCAGCTCCTTCAGCGTCTGTTCCTGAAGGGCTATCGCTCGAAACTTCTGCGTTAACCCATCCAGCAGTAAGCCAAGCAGACTCAGCCTCTCATCAAACTTTCCTGCCTTTGCCCGTTGTTTGATGTTTTCCGGCACGTTGCCGGCTAAAATCTTATCCACCTGATAGTCCGAACGGTACTTATTAAACAGATCGTAGTACACAGAGAAATCCTTGGCGATCTTCTTGTTCTGCAGATATTGGCCAGTCAGCTTCTCGTTGACAGGAATTTGATGCTTTTCATAAAGCCGCATCATATCAGACAGATCCGACCAGCCCCGGGCTGTCACAAAACTCTTGCCGTCTACCGTGGTCTCTATTTTATAGAAATTCTCTTTCTTGATATCCAGATACGTGAGAATCGCCGGATGCACATTCGTCTTATAAGCATATTCCTTCCAAACATCATAGTCCGGGTCCACATCAATGCGCTTCAGCCGGTCCCAGGTCACGATATCAAAATCGTGTACGGAGTTGTTATATTCCGGCGGGTTGCCAGCTGTCACAACGATCCAGCCCGCGGGAACGCTGTGCCGGCCAAAGACCTTGTACTGGAGAAATTGCAGCATAACCGGGGAGAGCGTCTCTGACACGCAGTTAATCTCATCCAGGAAAAGGATCCCTTCCTTCATCCCGGTCTCCTCCATCATATCATAAACCGAGGCAATAATCTCGCTCATGGTATACTCGGAAACGCTGTACTCTTTCCCGTCATAGGTCTTCTGCATAATGAAAGGGAGCCCCAGCGCCGACTGGCGTGTATGGTGCGTCATGGAATAGCTCACAAGTCCCACACCCAGCTCGGATGCCACCTGCTCCATAATAGCCGTCTTTCCTATCCCCGGAGGGCCCATAAGAAAAATAGGCCTCTGCTTCTCAATGGGAATCACATAACTGCCGTACTCATTTTTGGAGAAATACGCCGTCATCGCGTTTTTGATCTGATCTTTCGCTTCTTTAATATTCATACAATCCCCTACCAACAAATTCAAATTTCATCTCTCTGAAGTACTAATTTAATAGCCCAGGGAGGTACACCGATATCGGTATAATCATCATCAATAAAGACAAAAGCTGTCTCATAACTTGGTTTTACCTCAGGGAAGTAACCATATCCATCTGTAAAATAGATAAGTCCCTTCAAATTCGAAAATTCTTTTTGCTGAATCAAATCATCAACATATCGAAATACAGGCCGGAAATCGGTTCCTCCAAAACCATGCAGCGTCATTTTCTCCAGGTACTCATCAAAGTCCTCCTGACTGGTGATCTTCGCATCTTCTTTTATTTCCGCATCACATTGAATTATATGCAGATTAATTTTGGTAAAGAAGCTCTCCATACTCTTCAGCACATTATATGTTTTTTGTATAAAGGTTTGCACTAAATCGCCCTCTACGGAACCTGACGTATCAATCGCTATGACAAATTCTTTGATTCGCTTTACTTCCCGATATTCCAATGGCTCTATGAGAGGCATATCCTGATAAAGCTGAAGACCATACGTGTAAAAAATATAATCGAAATCATCCGGATCAATCTTCATAACTTCGCCGCGTACAGCGAACTTCTTTAAAAAGGCCTCATAGTTATACTTTTCCCGGTTCACAGCTGCAAGATTCTGCATGAGATTCATGGATTTATTGCCCTGCTCCCGTGAAAAGGTCTGCAGGTCCTGCAGAACTCCCTCCGATATATCCTTCCACGTCTCACTCACATTGCCATTCAAATTTGCCCAAAAATTTGCCCCACTGGACGCGTGGGGGTCTTCTGCTATCTCCACCGCAGAGGAAGGCTTATTCTCCTCGCTCCCATGCCCCTCCCTGCTGTCATCATCAAACGGTTCTGAGCTGGCCTTTCCATAAGTTTTTTCCTTCTCTTCCTCATTCATATACCACAGCTCATGATCATCCGCGTAGAAAAGGCCGCGAAGATCCGCCGCCTGTACAGCGGTCATATTCTGCTCAAATAAATAATGATAAATCTTTTCCGCTGTCAGAATATTTACATTCTTTTTCAGTTCGTTGAGAAAGGGAGCCTGATGGACTTCTCTTCCCGCTTTCGTAGAGGGCAGCTCCAGGTCCGTGATGGTAACTTCTACCGCTATATCACAAGCCAAATCCCATAGAGGACGGTTGATAAACCGGTCAATAAACATATGCCGATAAATACAGTGAAGAACGATATGCAGAAAATCCCGTATGGGAATTGCCTTCTCTCTCTTGAAGCACTGTATCACATGTTCTGCTTTGTAAAGCAGATGCTGTCCATCTGTCGCAAGTGTCGTATTCTCATTGGGGACAAGGGTAAATTGACTGAGCGCCATATCCAGAAACCGCAGATTCACAATCAGGGTGTTCCGGGAGAGGGTTAATATCTCCCTCGCTATCTTATCGATTCTTTGTTGTTTTTCTTCGTCCATAATATCACCAAAAGAACTGTACAATATGCATTCTGCCGGCAGGTGCGATCTCAAAATATCCAGCAGTCTCCCAGATTACGATTCAATCCATAGCCCCGCATTTTTGCCAATTTGCAAAAGCCTGCGATACGCCATATTATCCCTGCTCACCCGTGAAGAAGAATTTTACTTCCCCCCTGTTCTTTCCTGACTTCCAGCTTATTCGGCACAATCTCCTGCAGCCGGCTGACATGGGAGATAATTCCCACAACCGCTCCGGCGTTTCTGCGGATGCCATGAAGGATCTCTACTGCATCGTCAATCGCCTTATCATCCAGAGAGCCAAATCCTTCATCGACAAACATGGCTTCCATGTGTACGCCACCGCCGCCTGCGCGAACGACACTGGAAAGACCAATGGCCAGACTGAGCGCGACCAGGAACTTTTCTCCTCCGGACAGTGTATTTACACTCCTGCGCTGGTTCTGCGTGGTATCATATACCTCAAGTTCCAGACCTTTTTTGTGGGTTCTTCCGGAAGCTTCATCGGTCCTGTAGAGCCGGTAACGTCCTCCATAAACCGTTTCCAGCAGATGATTGGCTTCCGCCGTTACAGCCGCAAAACGAACACCCAGCACATAACGCTGCAGACTCACTCCGGCGCTTCCCCGCAGCCTCTGGACAAATTCCAGATCCTTATCCACCCGGGCTCGCTGCTCTTCATACTCCTGTTTCTGCTTTGTCAGATCGGAAAAAGTCTGGCGCATGCCTGCAAGTTTCTCTTCTGTGACGGCAATCTGTCTGCTCAGTTCCTTCTCCACACTCTCTGCCTTCTTGACATCGGCTGCCACCGTGTCCATATCCGGCGCTGTTTTTCCCTCCAGCGCCGCCTGTTTCGCCTGCCAATCCGAGCAGGCATTTTTTAACTCAGTCCGGAACGCCGTGCACTGTACCTGGGTCTGCTGCCTCTGCTCCTCATCCAGACAGGACTGCGCAAACTGCTCTTCGCTGTTCAGGGCTGACTTTCCCAGCGCTTCCTCCCATTGGCTCCGTGCCTGCTCATACCTGGTCTGCGCCTGCTGCCGCTCTTCCTCCAGCCGCGACCACTCGGCTTCTGCAATTTTCCTCGCCTGTTCCGCCTCCTGCTGGGCCCGGGCTGTCGTATTTTCGCTCTCCTCAAATTTTCTTATGGCTTTCTCTGTCGCCTGTATCTCTTTTTCCAGCTGCTCTGTACTGTCAATGCCTTCCAATTTGCCAGCCTGGGCGCTGTCGTATTCCGCCTGGGCCGCAGCCGCCTTCGCAGCCGCGTCGCCGGCTGCCTGCTCCGCCGCCGTTCTGGCCTGCTCTGCTTCTCCTCTCGCCCGGCGCAGCGACGACTCGTCCTTTCCGGCGCTTTCCATCTTCTTCGACAGAGTCTCCAATTCTCTGTCCGCGATATGGCCCTCTGCCACCGGCGCCGGCAGCGGATGATCCCGGCTCCCGCAGACGGGGCATGGCTGTCCCGGAACCAGCTTCTCCGCCAGCACGCCTCCTATACTCTGCAGATAGAGCTGCTGTCCCTGCCGGTAGGCGTCTATGGCTTTCTGCTGTTTGTCTACCGCCTTTCGCCAAGCGGCATCCGCAGCATCAAAATTTCGGAAGGATTCGTCCCTGGCGGCATTTTTCTCTTTCTCCTGCCTCCTCATTGCCTCACAGCGGGCCTTCTTCTCTCCCAGCGCCGCATACAGAGGCTTTGCGTTTTCCAGAAGCACCAAGCGGGCCCTGCTCCTGTCGTACTCCGGCTGCTCCTCCTCATGCTTCTGCCGCTGTTTCCGTGCCTTCTCTGCCTGCTTCGCCGCGGCGGCCCGCCTGCTTTCGGCCTTCTCCGCCGCGCTCCGGGCCTGAGAAAGCGCCTTCTCCGCCTCCTGGCGGTCTTTATACACCGGGCGCAGCTTTTCCGCCTCCCCCGCCAGGCGAAGAGCGCTTTCCAACCTCGCCATTTCCTCTTCTCTTTGCCGCAGGTCCCTGTATTTTTTCTCCCGCTGGGCCAGATCTGAAAATTCCTCCCGGTCCAGCAGAGCCTGTTTCTGACGCTCTCGCTGTTCCTTCAGGACTCGCTCCGCCTGCTCTTCCTGCTGGCGCAGGTCCTGCAGATACTGCTGCCGGTTCTCTGTCTTCTCTCCCAGTTCGTCCAGCGTTGTGCAGTCAAACTCAGCGAGTTTTCCCCCGATCCGGTTCCATTGCTCCCGAACCGCTGCATCCCGTTCGCTTACACGATCTGAGAGGACTTTTACCGCCTGGTCCCAGCGTTCGGTATGAAACAATTTGCTGAGAATGGCCTCCTTCTCTTCGGATTTGGAGGTCAGAAGCCGCTCAAACTGCCCCTGGGGTAAAATGATGACCTGCCGGAACTGATCGTATGTTAATCCAATAATCTCCTCCGCCTTCTCGTTGACGGCGGATTTTTTCGCATTGGCCAGCAGAGGCTTCCACTCTCCCCCCAGCCACTGCAGGCACTGGTGGTCCTCCACCGGATTGGTCCTGGCAATGCGCACACTGCGGGTAAATTGATATCGCCTGCCGTCGGTATCAAAGATGAATTCCACGGACGTGACATCGTCTTTCCCCGCCAGCTTGCAGCGCATGTCCCCCAGCTCTCCTCTGCTCCCGCCGCTGGCTCTGTTGTACAGGGCAATACACATGGCATCCAGGATGGTCGTTTTCCCCGCGCCAGTCTCTCCGCATATCAGAAAAATACCATTTCTCTCCAGATCGGTAAAATCCACAACCTGGCGCTCCATATAGGGGCCGAAGCAGGAAAATGCCAGTGATACAGGTTTCATCTGAAAACAGCAGCAAAGCTGCTCTTTCTCCTCCTGAGAAAGAGACGCTGCCCTCCTTTCTCTCGTACCATGATGCCTGCCATGGAAGCCACCTCACGCTTCCTCCGCCTGTGCCATTGCCTCCCGGAACAGTCCTATCTGCTCATCCGTGGGCGTATACTGAAACCGCTCTGCCAAAAATTTGAGAAGGATATCCTCATCGCTCAGGCTTTCCAGCTCTTCCACGGTCAGCGTAGACTCTCCACCGCTGTCATCTACCTGCAGTCCGGTGATTTCCAGCAGATAGGGGAATTTCTCCAGCAGCTCCGCCTGGGTCTCCAGACCGGCAAACCGGTCCGTCACCTTCAGACGCAGGTAATCGTTCTTCAAATCATCCCGCGCCATCAGCTCCTCAAACGTTCCCTCTACACTCTTTCTGTCCCGGAGCAGGGGAAGAGGCACAAACGTGCTGTCCATCGTCTCCGTATCCAGGACAACCACACCTTTCTCCTGCTTCTCCTCTCCCCCGAAGGAGTATTTCACCGGGCAGCCGCTGTACCAGATGTGATCTCCCAGCTGCTGCGGTTTGTGGATATGACCGAGCGCCACATAATCAAATCCCCGGAAAACATCTTTGGAAATGGCGTAAGAAGTTCCGACCTGGGCGGACCGATCCGACTCGGAGAGCTCCGCCTTCACGATATACGAATGGCTGAGCACGATGTTCCGGCGGGTCGGATCCATACTCTCCCGGATGTGATCGCACACCACCATGGCAGCGTCCTGCTGGCTGTGGAGCTGACCCTGGAACTCCGGAAACAGGCTCTCTACCTCTGCCCGGTTAAAATAGGGGATGGGGTATACTGCCACCTTGTTTTCATCCAGGAGCACCGGGTGTATATCCCGCTCCAGGCGCCCGGAAATATACAGTCCTGCCCGGGCCAGCAGACTTCGGTGAGCCGCCAGACGCTCCGGGCTGTCGTGGTTCCCTGCGATGGCTATCAGGGGAACCCCCAACTCACCGCAGATCATCTGCGCCGCCCGGTCAAAAAGGGCTATGGCATCCGCGCCTACGTTTCCGCTGTCATAGATATCCCCCGCACAGAGCACAGCCCCTGCCTTTTCCCGGCAAATCAGGTCATACAGCTGCCGGAGGAAAAATTCCTGACAGTCCTGATAATTGCCCAGTCCGACCCGCATACCGAAATGCCAGTCTGATGTATGGATGATTTTCATCAAAAATTTTGGCAGGATACCCCTTGTTCTGTAACAAGGGCAGGAATGCCCTGCGCTCTCCTTTACTGATTTTTTCTTCGGGAAGCTTGATATTTCACTTGCTTTGTGCTATAATATATTTAGTAAAAGCGAGATGTGCTGATGTTAGCCGTGACGGTGCCAGCGAAGATCCGGATCCGACCGAATGCGGACGCTGATCTGCCCTGTCAGCCACGATGGCGCCATATCGGGATGCCTGCAATACAGTTTCGGA
>CAZGAM010000017.1:0-19526 GCA_964523685.1 uncultured Oscillospiraceae bacterium
CCAGGAGGAAGGACAACATAAGCTGGACAGATACCAGTGCCGTGGACACGAGCAGGGGCAGGAGCAGAAAAGCCAGAAACAGGTCGGACAAACTTTTTCCATCAATCAGGATGCCGGCTAATCCGATGATATGATTTTCAGGCATCCAACGCCCGCCGTGAAGCAGATTTCCAACTGCCAGGAACAAGACGAAGCAAAGATAATATAAAATCACATTGACAACCGCACTGAAAAGCTTGCTGAGGTACCAGATTTTTTTGGAATGCGAGCGTATTAAAGCCTGCCCGTTCCCAAGGTTCAATTCATTGACCGGATAGAATCCGATCAGGAAAAACAGATATTCGTGGAACAGAAACCAGTAGGATGGCAGTTTAAAAGAACTGTCCTGTGTGACAATATATTCTCTGGCTCCGCTCATGACAGGCCACAGTTCAGATAAGAACTCATAGGTGCCGCTGTACATGGAAATTTCACGGTATGTACGGATACAGAGAACGACAAGAATGGCCATGGCAGCCATCCATTTTATTCGATTCTGACGTATAGAAAAACGAATGTCATATAGAAAATTATGGGCAGCTCGTTTCATAGTATTCCCTGCTCTTCTCGTATATATTTTATGGCTGCCCCTGCATCGATTCCGGCTATTACCGCCATTTCCAGCAGCAAGATTCCCCATGTGGTTGTAAATTGCTGACAGGGCCTCAAAAAACCGGATGGGCAGATTTCGGTATGCGACAGGGTTGTTCCAGCAAAATGTACAATCATGTAACATAGAAAAGGCGTTAAAACCGCCATGTATTTGTTGTGAGTAATCAGTCTGGAAGCAAAAGAGAGAACATTCAGCAATCCGAAAAATACACCATCTATTCCAATGTACAGAATTGTGTACAAAAACGGATTGCTGTAGAATAGATTGGCCATCAAATCATTCGTTTTTACCGGAGAAAGGCCCAGCCCTTTTTGGGGGATAAGGGCAGGCAGTGTGCTGCTCGTTAATGCAAAATCAAAGAGTAAGGGCAGCATGGAAATCACGGCACCTGTGAGAAAGAAAATAAAAAATTTCGTGAGAATAAACCCTTTTTTATCACCTCGAACACAGGCCTGTCCGCCCACACTGCTGGTACAGTCGTACAGCCAGCTGTCCCCATAGGGGAGAGCGCATAAAATGGGTATTAAAAGGTAATACAACATAGACTGAAGAGAATAATACTCTCCACCTATCCACAGATTATAGGACGACAGGGGATATACCGCTGAGTTGATATAGTTTCTGATAGGAAATATGTAAACAAAATAATGCCATATACTCAGGAAAAAGCCGATCAGCAGTGCCAGGATAAATTTTTTGCTGCCAAACGATCGTATCATTTCCATTTTCAGATATCGAGTCATGGTGCCGTACTCCGAATGATTCAGAATTCCAATTTTATGAACACGGCATCGGGATCTGTAGAGCCGCCGAAGTCGGTCAATACATCCTTGAGGTTGGGAACATAATACAGCAGCGCGTCTGGTGAAAGCATCGTGTAATCCAATACCCAGCCTGACTCACTGGTTATTGTTTCGCCCGGCGCCAGTTCATAGTGATGCGGCTGACTGTCGGTTCCGCTGTTCCAGTATGTATCGATGTACGTGCTGTCGATATTCTCATAGTCAACAATCATGTGTTCATTGAGTGAGTAGATGCCTTTATTGCCGCGGATGATCTCTACCGGGGAGTCTGTTGTATTGGTATATTGAATGGTTGCAAAAATATAGGAGTTGTCATTAATGAGATTTCCCTGATCATCGATGCCTTGATCATTATAAAAGTAATTTAGATGTTCCAGATCGCGATTTCCAAACTGCTGTGTCTTTTCACAATGGAGAACCTGATAGGCAATCCCCCCTACCGTGACAGCGTCGGACATGGGATAGATATTATTTTCTGTGGTGTAAATATAAGCGGAAGGAAGACCACTGTCTTCAGAATCCCCGGAATCCTCCGTATCCGCTGCGAGAGGGAAAGGCTCGGAAATCTGTGCATTTCCGTCGGATTCAGCCGTCTTCGATTGAGCGCTGCACCCAACCATGGCAAGGAGAAGCAGGAGAGAGAGAAACACAGATAATCGTTTGTACATTTCCGTAAGCTCCTTTGCGTTGATGTGGAGATGAACTGTCTGCTATTTTATAGCATACGGCCCAAAAATCAACCCGAAAGAACTTAAGATTTCTTTAATATCAGGCGGGAACGGGTCCGACACCTTTACCCTGCTGCGCAGAAAAGGAAACGGCACCCATCGTACGGGTGCCGTTTCCTCTGAAGGATGCTGAATGTTGCGATGCCCATCGGGAAAGATCCCGGAATGTCTCAGGCCGCAGAAACTAGTTTTGTGTTACTCTACACTGATCAGGTAGTAATAGACCGGCTGACCGCCGCGGATGAGACTGGTTTCCGTATCGGGCAGGCTTGCTCCCAAGGCATCTGCGAAGTTCTGCGCGTCGTTTGGATCTACATCCTGTCCATAATACACGGTCACAAACTCCGGCTCCAGCTCGCTTATGGTCGACTCCAAGGTGGACAGAAGGCAGTCGGTATCTGCGAAGGATCCTAAGAGCTGTCCGTCCATCAGCGTCAGATATTCACCGGACTTAATGCTGCAGCCGTCAAATTCAGAATCTCTCGCCGCAAAGGTGACCTGAATGGTATGCACACTGTTCAGTGCGTCCGTGAAGTCGGCTTGCAGAGTTTCCGGATCGCTGTCCGAGGCCAGTCTCATCATAGCGCTGATTCCCTGACAGACAGAGCGGGAGGGAATCACAATCACTCTTTTTGTCGTCAGAGGGATGCACTGTTCCGCAGCCATGATGATATTTTTATTATTGGGAAAGACAAACACCGTCTCAGCCGGGGTCAGATTGACAGCGCGCAGAATATCTTCTGTGGAGGGGTTCATGGTCTGCCCGCCGGAGACAATTTGGTCTGTTCCCAGTTCACGGAAGAGATCTTCCAGCCCGTCCCCGGCACACACGCACACCGACCCAATGGATTTTTCTGCGGGAACTGGATCCGGTATGACATTTGCATCGTCTTCAGCGGAATTTTCCTGGGGCGTGTTCTGGATTGCCTCCAGTGACGTGTGCTGTTCCCGCATGTTTTCCACTTTCACCGTGACCAGCGGACCATAGGTCAGTGCCTGGGTCAGGACCCGCCCGGGGGCATTGGTATGAACGTGGACTTTAATGAGATCCTCTTCATCCGCTAGGACAATGCTGTCTCCTATGTTTTCCAGGTATGCCCGCAGGGCATCGGCGCTTTTATTGTTGTCTTTGCGCACAATGAACTCGGTACAGTAAGTATACTTAATCTCATCGTCAGAAATAGCGGTGAAGTCCGCTTTGCTTTTGACAGCGGTACTGTTGGGATTGGCGCTGACACGGCCTTCCAGCCAACCCAGCATGGCCTCCAGCATGAGGACATAGCCATAGCCGCCGGAGTCAATGACACCGGCTTTCTTGAGGACAGGGTTCTGGTTGACCGTGTCGTCCAGTGCCGCTTTGCCGGCCTCCAGGGCGGCATAAATCATCTCTTCTACATAAGGGGATTCCTTAGCCTTTTCCAGGGCGGCGTCTGCAGCAAGGCGGCTTACGGTGAGGATTGTACCCTCTGCAGGCTTCATGACCGCCTTGTACGCTGCTTCCACACCGCCTGTCATGGCCTTCGCATATTGTTCGGAAGTGGCGGTATCCAGTCCTTTCAGGCCTTTGGACAGACCTCGGAACAGCAGCGAAAGAATCACGCCGGAGTTTCCGCGTGCCCCTCGCAGCAGGGCAGAGGCTGTTCTCGCGGCAGTTTCTGCCACAGTACCTGTATTTTCTCTCTGGCGCAGTTCCGTGGCAGCAGAACCCATCGTCATACGCATGTTTGTGCCGGTATCTCCATCGGGAACGGGAAACACATTCAGATCGTTGACAGCCTGTTCGTTCGCCTCAAGAGCATCATATGCACACAGGAGCATGTTCCGCAGAGCAGCTCCGTCAATTACTTCTCTCACGCCTGTTACCTCAATCCTGACAGCGTATCAGTCCATGTTCATCGAGTCAATATATACATTCACCTGGCTCACGGGCACGCCTGTGCTGGAGGTGACCTTATAGCTGACCTCTGCTATGATGCTCTCGCACAGGGCGGAGAGATTTACACCGTGATCCACTACAATATGGAGATCTACCACAAGGGAGTTGTCCTCTCCAAAATCCACGTTGACGCCTTTGGACATGGATTCGCGCCGAAGCAGCTGCCATACACCGTTCTCTTTGGATCGGCTGGCCATGCCTTTTACACCGAAACAGCTGGAAGCGGCATCGCCTACAATGCTGGTGAAAACATCGTCGGTGATATCAATGACGCCCTTTTCACTGGATCTTCTGACCAATTCAGTTCCCCCCTTGTCAATGAATATGTTCTCTCGGAAATAAACTCTTGTGTACGGATCGTTCCGAATATCCTATAGAAGTCAAACGCGCAATAGGGAAGTAGGCGCACGCGTCGTCCTGCATCCCGCAGAACACGATTTTCTCCTCGGTCGCCAACTGTTTTGCCTTGAAAGCCAAATCATCCCTCAAGGGGCCATCCCCCACCAACATGCGCATCGACATGGGCTCCGCCGGGCCGACTGGGCGAAAAAGGTCGAGCAGGAAGTCCCTGATTCTTCTGCAGGGTGAGCTTTCCCCCGTTCCCGGCGACTGTGGTCAGCTCGGGTTTCCGGTATCTGCCCCGGATCTGCTGGCGCTTTGCGGGGTCACAGGTGTATCGGCGCAGGTCGATCGCGTTGTTGAGTACCGAGAAGCGACCATCGGAGAGGAGCTGCGCCAAGTAGTTCATCATCCCGGTGGCCAGACCCATGCAGGGGACAAAGGTGGTGGATTGATTTTCCCTTCGTCCGGGTTTCTCCCTTGGATGTGATCTCCGATTCTCCTATCCTGCGAGGTGACTGCGGTTTTCCGGTTTTTTCCCGCACAAACCACGCCTCCACCGGAATCCTGCCCGATTCCCCGAGTTTACCGATCCGATTTTCGATTTCCCTCTGCGCAGGCATACGGCATTCAGGCTCAGCATGCGCATGCTGTAGTGGAATCAACCTGTTCCCATTCCCATCCTGGACGTGCTATCATGGCAAAAGTGAGCACGAATATCAGCCTCGACGCGGATCTGAAGCGGGAGAGTCAGGCATTGTTCGTCGATCTGGGAATGGATCTCTCCGCTGCAATCACCGTCTTTTTGAAACAGTCCCTGCGCGTTCAGGGTTTTTCCTTTGCGATTGTTCGCGATGGCCCGAAATCCCCAACGCCGAGACAATTGCCGCAATGATACAGAGAGATACGAAAATATCTCCGTACACCGGAAGGTCCATTTACTGTCTAGCATTATATAGCAACTTTCCCAGTTGCACAAGGGAAATTTCTCTCTACTTGGGAAAAAGAGTTTCTAAAAAGCTTTTCAACCGCCGTGCCCTGTGATATAATGAAAGGCATCAGATGACTTCTTGTGTTTTAGGTGTGAACTAAAAATATTAAAATTTACATAAAGGAGTTGCGTCGTTATGCCTCGAGCCAAAAAAACCATGGACGGGAATAACGCTGCCGCTTATGTGTCCTATGCGTACACAGAAGTCGCAGCGATTTATCCGATTACACCGTCCAGCCCCATGGCTGACTATGTTGACCAATGGGCCGCAGCCGGACAGAAAAACGTGTTCGGCACAACCGTAAAGGTGCAGGAGATGCAGGCAGAGTCCGGTGCGGCCGGTGCTGTGCACGGAAGTCTGAACGCAGGTGCATTGACCACCACGTATACGGCATCCCAGGGCCTGCTATTGATGATCCCCAACATGTACAAGATTGCGGGGGAACTTCTGCTGGCTGTATTCCATGTTTCTGCCCGTGCGCTGGCCTCCCACTCACTGAGCATTTTCGGAGACCATACGGATGTGATGGCATGCCGTCAGACTGGCTTTGCCATGCTGGCAGAGACCAATCCGCAGGAAGTGATGGATCTTTCTCCGGTAGCACACCTGGCCGCCCTGAAGAGCAGGGTCCCCTTTATCAACTTTTTTGATGGGTTCCGTACCTCCCATGAACTGCAGAAGATTGAAGTGTGGGATTACGAAGACCTGAAAGACATGCTGGACATGGAGGATGTAGACGCTTTCCGTGCCCGTGCCCTGAATCCTGAACGTCCCACCATGCGGGGCAGTCATGAAAACGGCGATATTTTCTTCCAGCATCGTGAAGCCAACAATCAGTACTACGAAGCGGTGCCTGCCATCGTGGAAGACATGATGGACAGAGTGAATGCCAAGCTCGGCACCAATTATAAGCTGTTCAACTACTATGGTGCCCCAGACGCGGACCGGGTCATTATAGCCATGGGTTCTGTGTGTGATGTAGCGGAGGAAGTCATTGACTACCTCACAGCCAGGGGGGAAAAGGTCGGTCTCATAAAAGTGCGCCTGTACAGGCCGTTTGCGGCAGATCGTCTGCTGGAGGCGATTCCCGCCACCTGCAAGAAGATTGCGGTTCTGGACCGCACCAAGGAGCCCGGTGCCCCTGGTGAGCCCCTTTATCTGGATGTGGTTACCTCTCTGGCCAAAGCAGGCAGAAACGATATTCTGGTGATCGGTGGCCGCTACGGACTGGCTTCGAAAGATACGCCTCCTTCCACGGTTCTGGCCGTTTACAAGGAACTGGCCAAGGATCAGCCCAAGGAACAGTTTACGGTAGGCATCGTGGATGATGTCACGCATATGAGCCTGGAAGAGACGGAATCCCCCAATACTGCGGCGGAAGGCACCATTGAATGCAAATTCTGGGGTCTTGGCGGAGATGGCACCGTCGGTGCGAATAAGAACTCGATTAAGATCATCGGCGACTACACCGAGAAATATGTTCAGGCTTATTTCCAGTACGACTCCAAGAAGACCGGCGGTGTCACGATCAGCCACCTGCGTTTCGGCGATAAGCCTATTAAGAGTCCCTACTATATTAATAAAGCGGATTTTGTGGCCTGCCACAACCCCTCCTATATTGATAAGGGCTTCAAAATGGTGCAGGATGTAAAGCCCGGCGGTGTTTTCCTGGTCAACTGCCAGTGGAGCCCGGAGGAGCTGGCTGCCCATTTGGATGGTGCTTCCAAGCGCTATATTGCGCAGAATAATATTCAGCTGTACACCATCGATGCGATTGATCTGGCTCTGCAGATCGGCATGGGCAAGCGTACCAACACCATCCTTCAGTCTGCCTTCTTCAAGCTTGCCAAGGTCATGGGCGAGGAAGAGGCGATTCAGCACATGAAGGAAGCGGCTACCAAGAGCTACCGGAAGAAGGGTCAGGATATTGTGGATATGAACCACAAGGCCATTGACCTGGGCGCCAACGCCTTTGTGAAGGTGGAGGTTCCCGCTGAGTGGGCCAGCTGTGCGGATAATGACGCGCCGGCTGTCCATGAGGATCGTCCTGAAGTTATGAAGATGGTCCGGAACATCCTCAATCCGGTGGACAAGATGGACGGCGACAGCCTGCCGGTTTCCGCTTTTGTGGATCACGTGGATGGCACGTTCCAGTTGGGCGCTGCCGCACACGAGAAGCGCGGTGTGGCCGTGACAGTTCCCCGCTGGGATGGCAGCAAGTGTATCCAGTGCAACCGCTGTGCCTATGTGTGTCCTCACGCCACCATCCGTCCCTTTGCTCTGACCGAGGAAGAGGCGAAGGCAGCGCCCGAGGCAGCCAAGATTGTCGACTGGAAAGCCGGCAAGGGCAAAGGCGTATATAAGTTCTCCATGGCAGTCAGCCCTCTGGACTGCATGGGATGCGGCGTATGTGTCAGTGTATGTCCTGCCAAGGCTATTGAGATGGTTCCCCGGGAGGAGGAAGCTCCTCAGGAGCCTGTTTGGGATTACATGGTGACCAAAGTACCCCAGAAGGACGAGCTGTTCGATCTGTCTGTCAAGGGGAGCCAGTTCCATCAGCCGCTGCTTGAGTTCTCCGGATCCTGCGCCGGATGCGCGGAGACAAGCTATGCCCGCCTGATCACCCAGGTCTGCGGCGACCGTATGTATATTTCCAACGCTACCGGCTGTTCTTCCATTTGGGGCGGCCCGGCGGCTACAAGCCCCTATACCGTCAATAAGGAAGGACGCGGCCCGGCCTGGGCAAACTCCCTGTTTGAGGATAACGCCGAGCATGGTCTTGGCCTTTACCTTGGCCAGAAGGCAGTGCGTGAGCGCATGAAGGGTCTGATCGAGCAGATTGCTGCCGAGGGGAAGAAGGAAGAGGTCAAAGCAGCCGCGCAGGAGTATCTGGATACCTACGAGGATGGACAGAAGAATGACGCAGCTACCCGTAAGTTGGTGGCTCTCCTGGAGGCACAGGACTGCGGCTGCGAGCGTCGGGCAGAGATTTTGAAGAATAAGGAATATCTGTCCAAGAAGTCCGTGTGGATCTTCGGCGGCGATGGCTGGGCCTATGATATCGGCTTCGGCGGCCTGGATCATGTGCTGGCTTCCGGCGAGGACGTGAATGTGATGGTCTTCGATACCGAGGTCTACTCCAATACCGGCGGCCAGGCATCCAAGGCCAGTCAGATCGGCCAGGTAGCGCAGTTTGCGGCAGCCGGCAAGTCTGTCGCGAAGAAGAGCCTGGCACAGATCGCCATGACGTATGGCTATATCTATGTGGCGCAGATCGCCATGGGAGCAGATCCTGCCCAGGCGCTGAAGGCCATCAGCGAAGCGGAAGCCTATCACGGCCCGTCTTTGATCATCGGCTATGCGCCTTGTGAGATGCACTCCATTAAGGGCGGCATGACAAACTGCCAGACGGAGATGAAGAAGGCGGTGGATTGCGGTTACTGGAATTTGTTCCGCTACAATCCGGCGCTGGCGGAAGAGGGGAAGAATCCGTTTACGCTGGATTCCAAGGCTCCTTCTGCCTCCTACCGCGATTTCATTATGAACGAGGCCCGTTACTCTGCTTTGACCCTCACCTTCCCGGAGCGTGCGGAGGAGCTGTTTACCAAGGCGGAGAATAAGGCCAAAGAGCGCTATACGAATTTGGAAATGCAGAAGGACCTGTTTGAGAAAGAAGCTGCTTCCAAATAACAGCCCCTTTTTCAAAAAGGACCTAGAAGCATAATCAGCAGGAAACAGCGGCATTTGACGAGCAGCCAGATGCCGCTGCTTGTATTCAAACCCCTTTATGGGGACCCAAAAGAGAACAATTTGTAAATCCTGAGGAATACCATTGCGAAAAGCTCCTTTTCGCTTTATAATGACCATATGGTTTCAATATGATTTTCCTGTTCACAAATAGAGGCCTTCCGGAATTCCGCCGTCGGGGGACGTCTGGAAAAGAAATTTCGGGTTTGGCCTGCACCGATTTCCCTCTGCACCGGAAAAGACATCTGGAAAATTCCAGCCAGGATGGCTGCTCAGTATCAAGCGGAAAAACATGTTGTGAAATGATAAGGAGAATGGAAGATGGATAATAAACAGGAAAAGACGAAAAAGCCAATTGGCGGTATTATCCTTGTGCTGCTGATCGTCCTTGCCTTTGCCGTTTTAATTGCGGTGAGAGTGCTGGTTCCCAGAAACCAGTATAAAGAGGCGGTGCAGCTGATGGACAACGGAGAGTATGAAGCGGCTGTTGAAGCGTTCGATGCGCTGGGGGACTACCGGGACAGTGCGGAACAGGCTCAGGCTGCCAGGGATATCCTCATAGAACAGGAGAAGCAGGCGGCGTATCAGGCAGCTCTGGAGCTGATGAATGCGGAAAATTATGAAGAAGCCATTGAGGCTTTTACCGCTCTGGGGGACTACAGCGACAGTGCAGAGCAGATTGAGAAAGCCAAGAGCTTGATTGAACAGCGCAAAGCGGATGCCTATGAAGCCGCAGCACAGCTGCTGAATGGCGGGGAATACGAACAGGCAATTCAGGCGTTTGAAGCGCTGGGGGACTACAACGACAGTGCTGACCGGGCGGAAGAGGCGCGGGAAGCGAAACTCAAAGAGGAGAATGCCAGAGCGTACGAGGAAGCCGTACAGCTGTTTGCCTCCGGAGATTATATGGCGGCCGCAGAAGCCTTTGAAAATTTAGGTGATTATGCGGACAGCCTGGAGAGGGTCCCCATTGCCCTGTATTCTGCAGCGGGTGCTCTGGAAGAAAGCGGACGCAGTGCGGCGGCGGCGATTGCCTATTATGCTCTGGGCGAGTATGCCGATGCCCGTGAGCGCAGCATGCAGTTGTGGGCACGGGCTGCCGGACACACCATTGATGCGATGGGGCACACAGCCGCCGCGGTAGTAGATAATGGCGAGCGTGCCATGACTGCTGGAGAGGAAGTTTCTTCGCCTCTTGAAGTCAGCGGGAAAAAAGTGACGGCGGTGGCAGCTGACGCCTCCTATGTAGCCGGTCTTCTCGAGGATGGAACGGTGGCGGTTACGCAGGGAGCACCGGAAGATGTGGATGTGAGCGGCTGGACAGGGATAAAAGAGATTTCCACCTCGAGATATATTCTGGCGCTTACTTCGGAAGGAACAGCCTGCACATCAGGAGAGGCGCCGGATGTGAGTTCCTGGACGGATATTGTATCCGTGGCGGCCGGACCGGATTATGCGCTGGGGTTGAAAGTAGATGGAACGGTTGTGACGGCAGGGGAAGGATCCCCGGATGTATCCGAATGGAAGGATATTGTAGAAATTGATATAGGTACCGGATATGCCCTGGCAATTAAAGCGGATGGCACAGCGGTGTCAGCGAGCGCAGGGGGAGAAGAACCTGTTGACGTAAGCAGCTGGACCGATGTTGTGTCTGCCGCTGCGGGCAATGGGTTTGCCATAGGGATCCAGGCAGATGGCTCTGTAGTCACCGCCGGGGAGGCTCCGGATGTGGAAGAATGGACAGAGACAGCTTCTGTTGCCGCCGGAGACGGATTTGCGATGGCAGTCAAGACGGACGGAACCATTGTCACAGCAGGGGAGAGCGCGCCAGATCTTTCCAGCTGGAGTGGGATTGTGTTAAAGTAGACCGATACACCAGCCTTCGCTGGCGGCAGCGGCCCTAAAACGGGGGCCGCTGTACCCGGCCTGTACAAAGTCCGGAAGCAAACTCTCCGCAAAGCCGTCAGAGCAAGACCAGATACAGGCTGATTTTGAAAATTCAGGTTGACAAAAGACAGAAAAATAGTATAATTATTGGGCTTGACCTGTGGGTCAGGCAGGTTTCCTTGCTCCTGCAGACGGCAGGGGCCAATGGCCATAAGGAGGTAACAGAATGGCAAAAACAAGTGAAAAATACGAGTTGATGTACATCATCAGCCCCAAGCTGGAGGAGGAAGATCGTACAGCAATCGTAGAAAAGTTCAAGGCACTTGTGGAACAGAACGGTACGCTGGATGATTTGGTGGTGAAGGATAAGCAGTGGCTTGCCTATCCGTTCAACTACATCTATGAGGGTTATTATGTTCTGGTGAAGTTTACAAGCGATCCTTCTTTCCCTGCGGAGCTTGACCGTGTGTTGAGAATCACCGATGGTGTTATGCGGAGTCTGATTACGGTGCGTGTAGATTAGCGGAGGCGGAATATGCTGAATCATATTGTTATTATGGGTCGACTGACGAGAGACCCGGAGCTGCGCTATACGCAGACTCAGACACCGGTGGCATCTTTTACCCTGGCGGTTGACAGGGATTTTGGCGGCAAAGAGCGCGCAACCGATTTTATTAACTGCACAGCTTGGCGGAACTCGGCTGAGTTTGTATCCAAGTATTTCAAAAAAGGAAACTTGGCTGTTGTCTCAGGCAGACTGCAGATTCGTGAGTGGAACGATCGGGAAGGGAACAAGCGCACGACGGCCGAGGTAGTAGCGGAAAATGTCTACTTTGGTGAGAGTAAGCGGTCCAAAGAGGGAGGCAATGCTTCTGCTGATACTTATGGCGGCCAAGGAGAAGAACCCAGAGGTGCAGCGAGCTCTTACGGCTCTTATGAGTCTTCTTACAACTATAATCGTGGTTATGGTGATTCCTCCAGTTTCAATGATATTCCTGCGGCGGATAGTGCATTCGCAGAATTGGATGACGGCGACGGTGAATTGCCATTCTGATAGAAGGAGAGAAGGAATATGCCTTACGAAAAAACGAACAATAATCCCAGCACCGTAAATGCCGGCGACAGTGCCGCTCGGGCTAAACCCCATAAGCGCAGAAAGGTTTGCCAGTTTTGCGTGGAGAAGATGACTCACGTTGACTATAAGGATACGGCACGTCTTCGCAAGTATATTTCCGAGCGGGGAAAAATCCTTCCGCGCAGAACAACAGGTACATGCTCCATGCATCAGCGGCAGCTGACGGAGGCTATTAAGAGAGCCCGTCAAATTGCTCTGCTGCCGTATGTGGGGGACTAAAATAAGCCCAATTTTCAAGTATAGCAAGGCCGAGATCTTCTGATCTCGGCCTTATTACGAGTGCGCATCCAAAGCCTGAACCTGGCTTGGCACAAATAGCAGTGCTGCGCCCGTCTCACGCACAATTTCAGCTCCTGAATAGCTTGTTTTTAAAGCAAAGGCTTTGCAGAGTTTCTGTATATTTCTGTGGCTTCAAGAAGTTCGGCTGGCAGTTCTCGCTGTGGATGAAGAGAATTGGCCCAGCTTGCTGAAGAGAAGCCATCAAGGCTTTCCGGAGCGTATTGCGGCATAGATGCTATTTGCCGAAAAGCGTAGGATACCTCTTACAGAGGAATTTTTAGGAGCAATGCGGAAAGGTGGTCTTGACATTATGCTTGTTGATAAGGAAAGTTTTGATGCGGTTGAAGAATGTCTTGTCCAAAATGGAAAGTTGAGAGACTTTGAGTCCGAGTACGGAAAAGTTAAAGGGCGCATGATGATTACACAAACGCAAATTCCGGAAGGGATTGTTGTAAAGGTGATTCCGGGGAAAACACCCCGGGCGTTTGAGGCCTCTTTCGATTTTGTTGACGCAACGGTTGGAATGGCTATCTACACGGATATTAAAGTGGCTGCAACGGGAATTTGGTTCACTCCGCAGGTGCACGATGCTGCTACGCCATCCCGGGAGTGGATTGAATTTTTTGTGGAAAAACTTTTAGCGAGTATCAATGAAGACGGATCATACGGAGTTCCGATCTGTTCATTTGTGAGTGATAGCTGCGATATGACACTCGTTCCAACAAAACCAGAAACTATTGAGAGGTGATACCTTGAGGCGGCTTGAGGCTTCAGCTTCAAAATCCCTTATCTTGAGCAGGATCATATACTTTAAAAATCAAACGACTTCGGCCACGACCTCCTTCCGGGGCACGAAGATGAGCAGGCCTACATGGGGAGCTATCTACAGAGGACCTGCAAAACGCAAAAATGCCAATGGCGGCACCGCCAATATTTCCAGAAAGGAACGGCAACTGAGTATCGGGCTTTTGGCCGGCTCCCGAAAAATGAAGTCCGTTTAAGAGCAAACTTCTTTCGCATCGAGGGGATGTCAATCTGAAAACAGTCCGTTGATGTCCTGCAGGGTCTCCCTCACAAGCTGCTCGCCGCCTGCGTGGCCCACCTGGCCGCTTGCAATGAATGCACTGTAGTGTCCGCCTTTTTCGGCTTTTTCCGTAGGCAGGTAACCTTGCGACCCATTCGCCAGCTGAACAAGGAATGTCTGCTCCGCCAGACTGCGTGCCCGGATCTGGTTCCCGTAGTCCAGAAACAGCTCATAAGGGCTGGTCGCTATGGCAATGGTGCCCAAACGGATGATATGCACCTCCGTGGGGACAATTTCCTGGGTTTCCTGATCCGCATAGCGCTTCAAAATTCCCAGGTGCACCTGGAGTTTCGCCGCGTCGCTGTAATCTACATCGCCGTTTTTATCCCGCAGGTACTCCTTCACTGCCTTTTCTGCCATGTTGTGTTCAGCCATGGTTGCCCTGCGTAGAGGCAGGTGCATATCCAGCACGTGGTGCACAAAAACAGGATCGCTCTGGGGAGCATCCAAACCTTCATTATAAACTTCCATGATTTCATTCGCGACACGCCTGCCTGCCTTCCGCATACCCGCCAGGTCAAACATGGAGGGATCCGCTTTCCTCTTCAGAGGCCTTGGCCGGTTGATGTTCGGATCCTGCAGATCGATTTCCGGTTCTACCCAGCGCACCAGATCCACAGGACACTGGTCGCCGGCAGCGCTGCACAGAGGGAGCAGGAAAAGATCCTGGCCAAAATGTTCCCGAAGCAGTTTCTTGGCCTCACCCCAGTAGTCCGGGGAGACAAAAAGCTGGTGCTGTACGCACTGAGCCGGGCAGGCGATATTTGCTACGACACCGGTCAGTCTCTCCGCGCTGTCAAAGACATATAAAAGCTCGATGCCGGAATCACTGCCACCTTCCACCTGTGCAAAGACCGCCGTGTTGGTATCGCCCCACATCTGGGCGGAACCATCGCTGTAGACAGCCCGGCGGCACATGCCTATGGGAGCCCGGCCAAACGCGTTGCAGAAACGCCCGGGAGCCCGGTTTTTCCAAGCTTGCAGAACCACCTGGGTGATTCGCTCAATGAGCAGGTCATAAATCTCTTCACCAGTGGCAATGTCCGGGTTGGCAGTGACCGCAACATTTTCCACATACTTCTTACCCGGCGGTAGCAGGGATTCCAGAATTGTGCGGGTACCCGCTACCCCCTGTTCTTCACTGAGGCTGCTTCCGCGCCGCACCTTCGGGTAGACAGGTCCGGTGTGGGTATGGATGGCGCAGAATATTACCTTCATCGGATCCAGGCCCAGCGAATTGCCTTCCAGCTCCTCCCGTACGTCATCGACCAGGTTCTTGTCCACACTGACCAGATCGGCACTGCACAGAACCATCTGCTCTTCGCCGACTTCAACTGCCAGAGCGGTTGCCGTCAAAGGCTTTTCTACATATTCTGAGATGCGCTCGGCAAACTGTCCCGCCAGAGAGATCTTTTTGTCAGGAGTAATGTTTACTTCCGCCCATCCAATTTTTAGACTGCTCATTTTCTGTTCTCCAATTTTTGCATAATAATTTGCGCACTGTGGTAAAAAATGTCCCTTGAAGGACAACTACCTGGTTTGATTTTACCAAAAACGCCTAAAAAATGCAATCAAATTTTCAAATTTCACCCAAAAGATGTTGATGGGCCTGTAAAATTGCGCAAATTTGCATCATAGGCTGCTGGAAAAGTGGTGCTCTGTACCTGGTGCATGGCTCGGGTCATGCTTGCGCGATGGTCCAGCTGCTGTACACGAAAGGGAGGCTCTGTGCCAAGGCCTGCTGCCGGAAATACACCTGGAATGCTGGATAGGAATGTTCAGTGACAGCAGGGGCAGCCAAATCTCAAAGGACATGGCGCCGCGGGAGATTCCGGAGACACAGCAGCTGGCGCACCCTATCCAGGGCTCCGGGTCGGGAGAGAGAAGAATTCGGTATCGAAAAGGAACAGCCGGTGCATGCAGGGAATCTGTCCCTGCCGCAGAGCGAATGAGGGTGGATGGCGCGAGGTTACACCTATGCGCGTCAATCGGCACCTGCGGTGCGGGAGGACGGCAGGACCAGCAGAGTTTTGCGGGATTCCGGTTTCCTTTCCTGCACCGGAAAATTCTTCCTTTTGAGAGGAAATTTCCTGCCCGGCGGACCAGAAAATATCAGCGGATGGCCCGGAATGAGCTGAGACTATAGCAAAACCAGGGGGACTTGGCTGGCAGTTCTTCCGTCAGAAATTGGATGGCTCTGTCTGCATTTTCCCGGTCTTCCGGCGACTGTTCCCGCAGCCGCTGGAGGGCGGGCAGAGCATCGGTAGTAAAGTTTTCCAAATAGGCGATGTCCACCTGTTTCAGATCGCCGGACAGATATTGATCCACATTGTAGTTTGCTATGATGCGGCCCGGTCCCGAGAGAGACAGGATGCACCATAAAAGAAGGGCCGCAGCCGCTGCCGTGCGGAAAAAAGGGAATTCGGGGCGGATCAGTTTCCAGAGCGCCGTGAGAATGCCAAGGGCAATGACGGCGATGGCCCATAAAACCTCCAGGCGCAGCAGACTTAAGCCGTAGACATCCATGTAGAGCTGCATCCGCCGGAAGGCGGAGACCAGGATAAAAGCGGTGAAAAAAAGAAGAATCGCATACATAATTCGAAGAAGCTTTCCCCCAGAAGATTGAAAACAGCTTTTGTGGATACCCGGCAGACAGACGGCCAGGTTGATGGCAGCAACCGCTACCAGCTGGAAGAAACCAGAGCGGGCATATTCGGCCCAGCCACCTGCCATAGCGGCGGCTGACGCACCTCCAAAGAGGTACCGGATCTGTATCAGGCAGAAGAGCACGTACACAATATTGAGCAGGATTGTGATGATCAGCAGAGGCACCGTGAGTTTCTCTGGGGAGAGCGGCCTTTTCTCCTCCTTGGATGGGGCCGGTTCCCGAATAAAATACAGGGCGGAAGCGATGAGCAGGCCCGTGAGAAGAACCCGGACAACGGACCAGAAGGGGACAGGGGAAATTGAGATATGGATTGACCGGAAGAAACTGCCAAAAACGGCATCTGCGCTTGCCAGCAGCCACAGAACCAGACCGAGAATGAATAGGGCAGCGAGGAGACTGGCTGCTGTAAAGAGGATTTTTTGCGGGGATTTGGAAAGAAGACGCTTACCCGCGCGAAAAGGTCGATCTACTTTGGTAAAAAGGGCCAGAAGAGAGAGAGGAATTGTTCGAAAAAGCGATTTCCAGCTGGTGCAGTGCCATTGTCCCGCCAGGGAAAAAGTAGCCATGGCTGCAGTGAGGAGAATCAAAAAGCAATTTAGGACAAAGGGAACAAAGGAGCTCCAAAGAGCACAGCTAAGAGCCAGAACCAGAGAGGCTGTCAGCAGGAAAATACTCTCGCGGCTCCACACGGTTCTCTTCTCCAGTACGAGGAGAACACAGGCAAAGTGGGCCAAGGTATACACTAGTACCCCCGAATACGGCCATGCCAGAACATGGCTGGGAGGGCGAAAGAAAAACCAGAACAGCCAGCTTAACGCCAGAGCCAGCACAGGAATACAGAAGTCTGCCCGGCTGCTTCCAGGGCTGGATACCTTTGTAGTTTCGTTTTTCTCCATCATTACACCTTCTTTCTCGTATAAATCATGAAAAGACACAGGAAAACAACCAGATAAGGCGAAGCCCCTTTTTTCCAGAAGTTTGCCTTGGCAGAGAGTTTCCTGTTCAGGGATCTCGTCCCTGGAAGTTGTCTTGGCTGTTTTCTACCTCGTTGGAATAGACCAGAATGTCCCCCGGCTGACATTGCAGGACCCGGCAGATGGTATCTAAAGTGGAAAACCGAATGGCTTTTGCTTTCCCGGTTTTCAGGATAGAGAGATTGGCAATGGTAACGCCCACTTCTTCTGAAAGCTGCGTCAGTGTCATCTTTCGCCGGGAGAGCATGATATCCAAATTCACAGAGATCATGACAGTGCCTCATATTGTCAGGTCGTTCTCATCCTGGATGGAAGCCGCTTTCAGCGTGAGATGGCTTAAAGCGCCGGCTGCTATGGCAGCGACAATGCCAGCCAGGGAAACTGAGAGAAGCACGAAATAGAAATCAAAAGGACTTGACAGACTGACAGGCAGCTGCTCAAATTGCAGAAAGAAGCGGGTATATGTCCCCAGAACAATGCAGATACCCGCATCCAGAAGAGCACAGTGGCTGATTCGCCGCAGCCGCATGGCATTGCTCCGGCAGAAACTGTTGTTTTTTCCAATCTGGGTACATATATGCCAAGCATCCAGGAGGGCAGCCAGTACCGGCAGCAGCAGGCTAACTCGGATCAGCGAAAAAAGGAAAGTGCCGTCCCGTTCCACCCAGGAAAGGGCAAAAGACCGGATAAAGTAGTGGGCGAAGAAGAGCCATATGGCACCGCACAGGAGAATAGTAATCCGCAGCAGGATCGATAATTCTTTCTGTTTCAAAACGGAAGACCTCCTTTTGAGGAATTTGCACTCGTTCCGGAGTATAGCATTGGCTATATCGAATGTCAATAAAAATTTATTGAATTACAATAAAAATTGGAATAGGTCCTTGGATAAAGGCGCTTGTAGCGAGTTCTAAACCGTAACAGATGTACACGGCTCCGGCAGCATCGTGAACAGCTTGAAGACACAGAAGCTGGAAACGCGGTGTGCAGGTTTCCGAAGAGGGAGACTGGAACAGCGTTTCCAGCCAGGCGCTGTGACAGGTCCAGAACGCATTTGGAAGGGGTGGGGGCAAAGAGGCGGATTGAGTCAGATTTTTTTCCAAAAAGGGTTGAAACTCGGACAATAAACTGATAAAATATAAATTGCCTATTACACACGGCTGCGGACGCGCGACCTGGTTCCGCAAGGATGGTCGTAAGGATGATACAGCCGGAGGGGTAACTGAAAAATAAGGAGGAAAAAATGGCAGTTGTAACAATGAAGCAGCTTCTGGAAGCTGGTGTTCATTTTGGCCATCAGACGCGCCGCTGGAATCCCAAGATGGCGGAGTATATCTATCTGGAGCGCAATGGTATTTATATCATTGATCTGCAGAAGACCGCCAGGAAGCTGGAGGAAGCTTATAATTTTGTGCGCGGGCTGGCGGAAAAGGGGGAGTCTCTCCTCTTTGTGGGTACCAAGAAGCAGGCGCATGATGCAGTAGCGGAAGAGGCTACCAGAGTGGGTCAGTTCTATGTCAATGCCCGCTGGCTGGGCGGTATGCTCACCAATTTTAAGACGATGCGCACCCGTGTAGATCGTTTGAATCAGCTCAAGCGGATGCAGGAAGATGGTACCTTTGATATGCTGCCCAAGAAGGAAGTTATGAAGTTGATGGGCGAGCAGGCAAAGCTGGAGAAGTATTTGGGCGGCGTGAAGGATATGAAGAAGCTTCCCGGTGCCCTGTTTGTTATCGATCCCCGCAAGGAACACAATGCGGTGGCAGAAGCCCGGAAGCTGCATATTCCGATTGTTGCGATTGTGGATACCAACTGTGATCCGGACGAGGTCGACTATGTGATTCCTGGCAACGATGATGCGATACGCGCGATTCGCCTTATTTCCAATGCCATGGCGAACGCCGTGCAGGAAGGCCGTCAGGGTGTTGACGGCGAGGTCATTGAGACGGTTGTGGCCAGCAGTGAACCGGAAGAAGAGGTTGCCAAGGAGGAAGAGGAGTAATGGCTCAGGTTACAAAGGAAATGGTGACAGAGCTGCGCCAGAGTACTGGCGCAGGCCTGATGGACTGCAAGAAAGCGCTGGTCGCCTGCGATGGCGATATGGATAAGGCAGTGGATTTCCTTCGTGAGAAGGGCCTTGCCAGTGCCAGCAAGAAGGCTGGCCGTGTGGCTGCGGAGGGCATGGCTTATGCAGCCGTGATTGACGGTGTCGGCGTTGTGGTGGAGGTCAACTGCGAGAGCGATTTTGTTGCCGGAAACGATGCGGAATCCGCGTTTCGCGAGCTCTTCGGCCAGCTTCGCGGCG
>CAZGAM010000018.1:0-10583 GCA_964523685.1 uncultured Oscillospiraceae bacterium
GTTGAACAGCTGAAAGCCAGGCTCGGCGCAGAGGGGTTATTTGATCCGGCACACAAAATTCCTCTGCCGTCCTTTCCCGAATCGGTTGCTGTGATCACCAGCGGAGCGGGGGCGGCTGTGCATGATATTATTCGCATCATGGGAAAAAGATGGCCCCTGACCAAGATTAAAGTGCTGCCTGTGCGGGTGCAGGGCGAAGGGGCCGCCGCAGAAATTGCCGGTGCCATCCGGTATGCGAATCGCTACCATGTGGCGGATCTGATCATTACAGGCAGAGGCGGCGGTTCCATGGAAGACCTGTGGGCATTTAATGAGGAGAACGTAGCCCGGGCTATCTATGAATCGGAGATTCCGGTGATCTCCGCCGTGGGCCATGAGCCGGATGTTACCATTGCCGATTATGTGGCCGACCGCCGTGCCGCTACCCCATCCAACGCGGCGGAAATCGCGGTTCCTGATCAGGTGGATGTGCTGGCCGGTATTGCGCAGGACTCTCTGCGCATGGTGCAGGCCATGAACAGCCGCCTGGAAGCCTGTCGCCGCCGCCTGGAAGAGCTCTCTGCCAGACCGGTATTCCGGGATCCGGAGGTCTATCTGGGTACAAAGGCCATGGCCCTGGATTCAATGCGCACCCGCCTGCTGTCGGCAGGGGAGAAGCTGAACGGCGAAAAACGGCGCTCCTTCGTGTCTCTTGCCGCGAAAATGGAGGCGCTCAGTCCCCTGAAGGTGCTCACACGGGGGTACGCGATCGCGGAGCAGGAGGGGAAGCCGCTTCGCAGTGTTCAGCAGATGGTGCCGGGAGATTCCATTTGCGTCATTTTATCCGATGGCAGTGCAGACTGTACGGTGAAGGAGGTACACAGCAGTGGACGAGAAAAATCTGACGTTTGAACAGGCTTTGAAAAGGCTGGAGGAGATTGTACGGGCTCTGGAAAAAGGGGATGCACCTCTGGCAGACAGTCTGAAACTGTATGAGGAAGGAACCAGGCTGATTCAGCAGTGCAGCCAGCAGCTGGATGAGGCAGAGCAGAAAGTGCGGCAGCTGCGCAAAGGTCCGGACGGAGAGCCGGAAGAATTGACATTTGAGTGAGGAAGAAGAATGGATTCCCTGGAACGGTATGAACAGTACAGGAGCATGGTGGAGTATTGGCTTTCGGGCCGGTTTGTCCCTGCGGGGGATGGGGCGGACGGACTGCGGGAGGCAATGCTCTATACGCTCAAGGCAGGAGGAAAGAGAGTACGGCCGGTTCTTTGCCTGGAGTTTGCCAGAATCTGCGGTCTGGAACCGGATGATGCAGTACCCATTGCCTGTGCGGTGGAACTATTACACACCTACAGCCTGATTCACGACGATCTGCCCTGTATGGATAATGATGAAGAGCGCCGGGGCCAGCCCTCGTGCCATATTCGATTTGGAGAGGGCACTGCTGTCCTTGCAGGAGATTGTCTGCAGGCAGAGGCGTTTGCTGCTGTGTGCGACGCTCCCGTACCGGAGGCAGACCGCTGTCGATGCCTGCAGCTGCTGAGTGCAGCAGCTGGAGTTGGTGGCATCTGCGCAGGGCAGTATATGGATTTGAATACCCCCAAGGACGAGGAGACGATGACAGCCTGCGAGGAGGGCAAATGTGCCGCCCTCATGGCTGCCGCTTGTGCCATGGGTGCCGCTGCCGCCGGAGCACCCAGGGAGACGGTTGCGGCAGCGAGGGATTATGGAGCCGCCCTGGGTATGGCTTTCCAGTGCCGGGATGATCTGCTGGATGGAGATGGTTTCTGCGCCATTCTGGGACCTGAGAAATGCCAGAGCATGGCGGAAGGGTACACCCAGGACGCTTTCCGTCTTCTCGGAGCCTTTGAGGATACACAGTTTTTGTGGGATATGACGGAAAAACTGTGCGGCAGGACACAGTAGAAAGTGGCTCGCAGTGCAGGAAGTGCTTGCAAACGAAAGAACGGGAAACGAAAGGAGCTTCTCCGGGTGAGAAGGAGAAAAAGCCAACGGCCTGCCGAGATATTTCAGCATGATTTTCCTGTCATCTGGTTGCGGTCAAATCAAGAGGATTATAGAAAAGCCCCGGAACGAATAGAAACCATTCTCCGGTACGGGATCGGCTGCTATAAATAGAGGGGCTTCGGCCAATAAAAAAGGCAGGAGCAGATAGCGCAGGACTGTGACATACAACAAAAAGGGGCCGCTGCCATGCGATAATCCCGGAGTACGGAGCTGCTATGGCCAGGCAAGCGGCCTGGAAGGGTCAGGCTGCGCAGGCCGAGGGGATGACGGCGCTCTCCGACAGAGGGATTCGTATCGGTTATAGAACACACGAAGCTGCCGACGGTCCTGCCATGGGAACCTGGCCCGACGCATACTATTGACTTGGCTATCCAGTGTGCGGGTTCCCTGCCACATAGAAACTGAGCTGCAAAGTGTCAATCAACATTTCATTCGTGCTGGTTGGCACTTTTTTTGTTTTCAGATCGCCAGAGCGAGGGGAACCCTGAGGCAGCCTGGCTGTTTGCTGCACTCTGCATTTGGTCTGTGCATGTGGGGGGAGCGATGAGCGGAAGCCTGCCGGGGGCAGGGGGTGTTCCGGAAAAAAGGGACAATCTGGTTCGTGTACATAAAATTGAATATGCATGCTGAAATGAAAATATTCACAATCTGCCTTGAATTCTCCCGGCATGTTTGCTACAATGAGTGTCCGGCTTTGAAACTGTGGGGAGGTGCCTATGGGTCTATTGGATGAAATTCAATCCCCTGCCGATGTGAAAGCCCTTCCACCGGAAGAGCTGGAGCAGCTTTGCCGGGAGATAAGAGAATATCTGGTTTCTGCCCTGGCAAAGCACGGAGGGCATTTGGCATCCAATCTGGGAGTCGTAGAACTGACGGTTGCCATCCACAGAGTATACGATACAAGCCGGGACAGACTGATTTTTGATGTCGGCCATCAGTGTTATACACACAAACTGCTTACCGGCCGCAAGGATTTTTCCCGGCTGCGGAGTTTGGGAGGCCTGTCAGGATTTCCAAAGCCCTATGAGAGCATACATGATGCATTCATTGCAGGTCATGCGTCGAATTCTGTGTCGATAGCCCTGGGCATGGCAAGGGCCAGAAGTGCCCTGGGTCAGGATTATGATGTGGTAGCCCTTATTGGAGATGGTGCTCTGAACGGGGGCATGGCCTATGAGGGCCTGTCGGATGCCGGACACAGCGGAGAGCCCCTGGTGGTGATTCTCAATGACAACGGCATGAGCATCAACGAGGGGGTAGGCGGTCTGGCGGCTATGCTGGAGCGCATGCGGACCAGGACGGAATATATCCGTCTGAAGAAGTGGTACCGCAAATCTTCTTTTGCCCGCATTCCCGGGCTGACGAACTTTCTGAACCGGGTAAAAAAATGGCTGAAGGACAGGATCATTCCGGAAAATATCTTTGACGATCTGGGTTTTGAGTATATAGGTCCCATTGATGGGCACAATATCCACAAGGTGGAAAATGCCCTGCGCTGGGCAAAAGAGTATGGTGCCCCGGTGCTGGTCCATGTGATTACCCAAAAAGGACGGGGATTCGCCCCAGCGGAAAAGGCACCCGCTGCGTACCATGGGGTCGGGGCGTACGATCCCGACACGGGCGTACTCCAGTATACAGGAGAGGATTTTGCCTCTGCCTTCGGTCGGGCCCTGACGGACCTGGCCCAGGAGGATGAGACCATTGTGGCTATAACTGCCGCCATGAAAGAGGGTACCGGTCTCATCGGCTTTCAGGAGACTTTTCCGGATCGCTTTTTTGATGTGGGCATCGCGGAGGAACACGCCTGTGCCATGGCCGCCGGAATGGCGGCGCAGGGACTGAAGCCTGTGTTTGCCGTCTATTCCTCCTTCCTCCAGCGGGGATATGATATGCTCCTGCATGATGTGGCTCTCATGGGACTGCATGTGGTGTTTGCCGTGGACAGGGCAGGAATCGTGGGCAGAGACGGGGAGACTCATCAGGGCGTATTTGATTTGGCCTTCCTGTCCACGGTACCTGGCATGAAAATCTATGCGCCGGCTAACTTTGCCGAGCTGAGCGGCATGCTTCGCCAGGCAGTGCTGGAAGACACCGGTCCGGCAGCGGTGCGCTATCCCCGCGGCTCGGATCGGGGACTCTTTACTGAGAATACCTCCGGTCAGACCACAGTCAGCGTTTTCGGGGACAGCCAGGGCTGTGATGTGACCATCGCGGTGTATGGTCCCATGGTGAACGAGGCGCTGCTGGCAGCGCAGATGCTCCTCCGACAGAAGATTCGCGCCCAAGTGATCAAGCTCAACATTCTCTGTCCGCTGGATGTGGAAAGAATAGCCAGATCCGTGGAGAGCAGCGGGACGCTGCTGGTTGCCGAGGAAGTGTGCGCGCACGGCTGTCTGGGAGAGCAAATTCTCGCTGTTCTGCAGCAGGAAGGAATCTGCGTGCCCCGGTGCCGCCTTTTGAATTTGGGGGACGGGATTCTCAGCCAGGGAGATCCGGATCAGCTGCGCAGAATGAAAAATTTGGACGGCAAATCCATTCGGGACGCGATTTGGGAGATGCTGCATGCAGGGGAGTAGACTGGATCTGAGACTCTGCGATCTGGCCCTGGCGGACAGCCGGGAAAAAGCCAGAGCGCTGATTATGGCAGGCAGCGTGTTTGTCAACGGCCAGCGTCAGACAAAACCGGGCACCGGCGTGAAGGAAGAAGATCAGATCGAGGTGAAGGGAAAAACCCTGCCCTATGTGAGCCGGGGCGGCCTGAAGCTGGAAAAGGCACTGGATACCTTTTCCATCGACTGCCGGGGCCTGCAGTGTGTGGACTGCGGCGCCTCTACCGGGGGTTTTACAGACTGTCTTCTTCAGCGGGGCGCTGCGCATGTGCACGCGGTGGATGTAGGGTACGGCCAGCTGGACTGGAAAATCCGCTCCGACCGCCGCGTCACGGTGATGGAGCGGTGCAATGCCCGCTATCTCTCTCCAGAACAGTTCCCGGCGCCTCTCGATTTGGCCGTGATGGACATGTCCTTCATCTCGCTGCGCCTGGTCCTGCCGGCTGTGAAAGGGATCTTGAAAAGAGAAGGACAGGTTGTCTGTCTCATTAAGCCTCAGTTTGAAGCAGGCCGGGAAAAAGTGGGGAAGAAGGGGGTCGTGCGGGATCCTGAAGTTCACAGCCAGGTCCTGGCTGAGGTGACAGGGGATGCCGGACGTCTGGGCTTTTTCCTTCGGGGCCTGACCTATTCTCCCGTGCGGGGTCCGGAGGGAAATATCGAGTACCTGGCCTGGTTCGATCAGATCGGGCCCGCCTGTCAGACAGATCTGGAGCAGGTCGTTCGCCTTTCCCATCAGGCCCTTGCCGGAAAAAATGAGGAAAGCATATGAAAACGGTAGCCATCTGTCCCAATGTCCGCCGGGACAGGGATTTCGCCTGTACCGCGGCGGTGGTGGATCTGCTCCATGACGAGGGCTGTCAGGCACTTGTCAGCCCCGTGTGCGGATCCGGGGAGCCAATGCCTCCTGGAACGGTGGATTTGGATGCGGCCCTGGAGAGAGCCGAACTTTTGATTACGCTGGGAGGGGATGGAACCATTCTCCGCATTGCGCCCCAGATCATGGTCTATGATGTGCCGCTGGTTGGCGTGAATCTGGGTCATACCGGATTTTTGACGGAGCTGGACGGAGGGAATATCCATCTGCTGAAAAAAGCGGTAGAGGGACAGTATCATCTGGTCCCCCGCATGATGCTGGATGTGGAGATCCTCCGTTCAGGGCAGAGCGTATACAGAGATACCGCCCTCAACGATGCGGTCATATCCGGGATTGTCCAAAACGTACATCTGACCGCCAGCGGCGACGGGGAGAGGATCCTGTCCTTCTCCGGCGACGGGGTGATTGTCTCCTCCCCCACCGGCTCTACCGCCTATTCCTTGGCCGCCGGAGGACCGCTGGTAGAACCTGGTGCGGATGCCATCGTGCTCACTCCCATCTGCGCCCATATGCTGGCCGCCAGATCCTTTGTTCTGGATCCGAGCCGGGTTGTGTCGGTGACGCCCGAGGATGTGGGCAGGGAGAAACGCTGTGTGCTCAGTGTGGACGGCCGCGGTCTTGTGGATCTGGCAGACGGGGACACGGTCCTTGTCACGCGGTCCCGCCATAAGCTGATCATGGCGGATCTGGGAACCAGAAGCTTTTATGAGACCGCCTTTCAGAAACTGAGCGGCGGGCTGTAACGGTTCCGCGGCGGGAAAGACGCTGGAAAATTGCTGCGACGGTGTACAAAATCGGGGAAAGGGGATAGGATATTGCCGGGACACTGCATGCCCGGCAATTTCTGCCCGGTTGGGAGGCAGCCGGGCATCCTTGGCGGAGAATGGTGAAAACGACAAGGCAAAGCGCGATTCTGGATATCATTGCCAATGAGGATATAGAGACGCAGAGCCAGATGCTGGAGGCTCTTGCGAAGCGGGGATGTGCCAGTACCCAGGCCACTGTTTCCAGAGATATAAAAGAACTGCACCTGGTGAAAAGCAGCAGCCCGGACGGGCATTCCTACTATACCCAGGCCAGCGAGGAGGAGCTCAACGGAACCATCAGCCGCCTGGAAGAAATTTTCAGGGAGGCGTGCATCAGTGTGGAACACGCTCTCCATACCGTGGTGATCCGCACCATGCCCGGTCTGGCATCTGCTGTGTGCGCAGCCATTGACAATATGGACGATGACTGTATCCTTGGTACCGTGGCGGGAGACGACACGGCTCTGATTATTCTGCGCAATACCTCCTCGGCAGAGAGACTGTGCAATCAGTTCCGCCGGGCTTATATTCAGTAAGAAGGGGCGATTGCCATGCTCAGAAGTCTCCATATCGAGAATATAGCGGTCGTGGAGCGCGCGGATGTAGACTTTCGGGAGGGACTGAATGTTCTCACCGGCGAGACAGGTGCGGGAAAGTCCATTATTATAGACGCCCTCAATGCCGTGACTGGCGGCCGAACCAGCCGGGATCTGGTGCGCTCCGGTTCCGACAGAGCCCTGGCAGCGGCGGTATTTGACGCCTCTTCCGCTCTGGACTGGTGTCAGGACAATGGCATAGAGCCGGAAGACGGTACCCTGGTGGTCCAGCGTGTGGTGACGGCGGACGGCAGGGGCTCCTGCAAGGTCAACGGCGTACCGGTAACCGTCAGCCAGCTCCGGTCTCTCGGGGCCTCGCTGCTGGATATTCACGGACAAAACGACGGCAGACAGCTGATGGACGAGAACCGGCACCTGGATTATCTGGATGCCTTTGCCGGTGACGGACAGACCCTGGCGGCTTTTGAGAGCGCTTATCGTGCCTATCAGGCCAATGAAAAGGAGATCGACCGCCTCACGATGGATGACAACGCCAGCCGCCAGCTGGCGGAAGTGCTCACGTACCGGGTGCAGGAGTTGAAGAAAGCGTCTCTGAAGGCAGGAGAGGAACAGCAGCTGGAGGAGCGGTCCAGCCTGCTTCGAAACAGCGAGAAACTGCGCGAGGCCATGGAGGGGGCCTATGCCGCCCTCTACGGGGGCGAAGAATCCGCGGTGGAGCTGACCGGGCAGGCAAGGGGCTGGCTCAGCCGCGCCGTCCGATGGAGCCAGGACCTGAACCAGGCGAACCAGCAGCTGGAAGAGGCGGAAGCTCTGCTGCAGGATGCGGCAGAGCGAATCCGGGACCTGCAGGAGCGGATGGATTTTTCCCCGCAGGAGTTTGATCAGGTGGAGAGCCGCCTGGCCCAGTTGCATCGGCTGGAGAAAAAGTATTCGGTAGTGGATGAAGATTCGCTTCTGCGCCTGTACGAACAGTCTGTCACCCGGCTGGAGGAGCTGGAGTACAGCGGCGAAAAGCTGGAAAAGCTGAAAATACAGCGTCAGGCCCTGGAAAAGGAATGCCGACAGGCAGCGAAAAGTCTGACGCAGGTCCGACAGACAGCGGGGGAGCAGCTCTCTTTGCGGGTGAAGCGGGAACTGAAAGAACTGTCCATGCCCTCCGTGCAGTTTGTGGCGGAGATATCCCCGGTGACCGAGAAAGCCGGTTTTAACGCCCGGGGCGGAGATGTGGTGCGTTTTCTGATGAGCGCCACCTGGGCGGCTGTCCAAAATTGCCTCCGGCGGGGAACTGAGCCGGATCATGCTGGCGCTGAAAACCGTCTTCGGGGAGAAAGACCCGGTGCCCACCGCCGTTTTTGATGAGATTGATACCGGTGTTTCCGGGATAGCCGCCAGCCGTGTGGGAGAGAAACTGGCTGTCACCGGCAGGAGCCGGCAGGTGTTGTGCGTGAGCCATTTGCCGCAGATCGCAGCCATGGCTGACAGCCAGTATTTAATTGAAAAACAGGAGAAAAACGGAAGAACCTACACGACGGTGAAGGAACTGGACAGGGAAGGGCGCCGCAGGGAGATCGCCCGCCTGATCGGAGGGGAGAACATCACGGATTTGACCACCGCTTCCGCGGAGGAACAGCTGGCAGCGGCGGAGGCCTGGAAGAAGGGCTGATTTCTTTCCCGGAGAGAGCACGCCCGGAAGATCCTTCTGTACTTTGACAGGGGATCTGGAGAAACTTCTCAGATATCTCAGATAGGAGAGTGCGATCGCTCCCGCAGCGTGTCTGCGGGACCTCGCGGAACAGGTATGGAACTATATGACGAACTGACAGAGCGGGGCCTGATCGCCCAGGTGACGGATGAGCCGGAGGTCAGGGACCTTATTAACCGGGGAAAAGCCATTTTTTATATAGGGTTTGACTGCACGGCAGACAGTCTCACGGCGGGTCATTTTGTGGCGCTGACGCTGATGAAGCGCATGCAGATGGCGGGCAATAAGCCCATTGCCCTCATCGGGGGCGGGACCACGATGATTGGCGATCCCTCCGGGCGCACGGATATGCGCAAAATGCTCAGCGTGGAGACCATCGACGCCAATGCGGAGTGCTTCCGCCGGCAGATGGAGCGCTTCATCGATTTTGGAGACGGTCCGGACCAGGCGATGATGCTGAACAACGCCGACTGGCTTTTGAACTTGAATTACGTAGACCTCCTCCGGGAGGTGGGGGCCTGTTTTTCTGTGAATAACATGCTCCGGGCGGAGTGCTACCGGCAGAGGATGGAGAAGGGACTCAGCTTCCTGGAGTTCAACTATATGATTATGCAGTCCTATGACTTTTATCACCTGTTTCAAACGGTGGGATGCAACATGCAGCTGGGTGGAAATGACCAGTGGAGCAATATGCTGGGGGGAACAGAGCTGATTCGGCGGAAACTGGGAAAAGATGCCTACGCCATGACGGTGACCCTTCTCACAGATTCCCAGGGGAACAAAATGGGTAAAACCGCCGGCAATGCCGTCTGGCTGGATCCGGATAAAACCTCTCCCTATGAATTTTATCAGTACTGGCGCAATGTGGGGGATGCGGATGTGCTGAAATGCATCCGCATGCTCACGTTTCTGCCGGTGGAACAGATCCGGGAAATGGATACCTGGAGGGATGAAAAGCTCAATGAGGCCAAGGAAATTCTGGCCTATGAACTGACCAGCCTGGTCCATGGCGAGGAGCAGGCGCGAAAGGCCCGAGACACCGCGCATGCCCTGTTCGGCACCGGCTCCGGGGAAGAAGCGCCTGTCACCATCCTGACGGAGGCGGACATTCCGGAGGAAGGGGCGGATATTAAATTCCTGCTGGTCAAGGCGGGATTGGTCCGGTCCAACAGCGAAGCCAGGCAAAACATTGCCCAGGGCGGCGTGACGATGGATGGGGAAAAAGTGACCGACCTGTTTCTCCAGGTGCCCGCCGAAAAACTGCGGGAAGGGGTTTTGCTCCGGCGGGGAAAGAAAGCCTACCGCAGGGTTGTCCTGCAGTAGGACCGGTTTGCCTGCGGAAAGGGTAATCGTTGACATCAACGTTTTAAAGTGTTAAAATCTTCCGTGAAAAATGACAGGCGGGACCTGCCATAAATAGAGGAAAGTTGAAAGGAAGAATACTATGAAAAAAGTTCTTGCCGTTGTTCTGGCTCTGACGATGGTCCTGGCCCTATCGGCTGTAGCCTTTGCATCCGATGAGACGTATACGGTTGGCATCTGTCAGCTGGTAGTACACGATGCGCTGGACGCAGCCACGGAAGGGTTTCAAGATGCCCTGAACGAGCTGCTGAAAGATCAGGTCGAATTTGACTATGAAAATGCTGCCGGCGATCCCGCTACCTGCGCGACCATTGTCAACGCCTTTGTTTCCGATGGCGTGGATCTGATCCTGGCCAACGCGACCCCCGCTCTCCAGGCGGCTGCGACAGCCACCTCCGATATCCCCATTCTCGGTACCTCTGTCACAGAATATGGTGTGGCCCTGGGGATTGAGGACTTCTCCGGCACAGTGGGCGGCAACATTTCCGGCACCTCGGATCTGGCGCCTCTGGATGAGCAGGCGGCCATGATTCAGGAATGGTATCCGGATGCGGAGAAAGTTGGACTGCTGTACTGCTCCAACGAGGCGAACAGCCAGTATCAGGTAGATACCGTGCAGGGATTCCTGGAGGAGATGGGCTATACCTGCACCCAGTATGCCG
>CAZGAM010000018.1:10595-15037 GCA_964523685.1 uncultured Oscillospiraceae bacterium
CCAATGACCTGGCGGCCGTCTGCCAGACCTGTGCCGACGAGAGCGACGTCATCTATATTCCAACCGACAATGCGGCGGCTTCCAACACCGGCATCATTGACAATATCTGCCGGGGCAATATTCCGGTATTTTGCGGCGAAGAGGGCATATGCGCCGGATGCGGTATCGCAACACTGTCCATCAGCTACTATGATTTGGGCTATGCCACCGGAGAGATGGCTGCCAAGATCCTGACCGGCGAGGCAGATATCGCCGAGACCCCCATTGGCTATGCTGCAACCTTTACACCGAAATACAATGAAGCGATCTGCGCCGATTTGGGTGTAACGCCTCCCGAAGGATATGAGGCAATTGTCATAGAGGAAGAGGCGGCTGAATAAGGGAAATTCGGGCAGCAAAGAGCGGAAAAGGGTCACCTTTTCCGCTTCTTTGCGAAGGGATTTTTTACTGGGAGAAGAAAGTACATATGGGTGGTTTTATCGGCGCCCTGCCGGGTGCCATATCCCAGGGATTGATCTGGGGTATTATGGCGATAGGGGTTTATATAACTTATAAAATTCTGGATATTGCCGATTTAACGGTAGATGGCTCCTTTTGCACGGGGGGCGCTACGTTCGTCGTGCTGTTTGCCTCCGGAGCGCCGGTCTGGGCAGCCCTGCTGGCTGCTTTGGCCGTGGGGATTCTGGCGGGGCTTGCCACAGGAATTCTGCATACTTTCTGCGGTATTCCTGCGATTCTCTCCGGAATTTTGACCCAGCTGGGGCTGTGGTCCGTCAATCTGGCGATCATGGGTATGAAGGCAAATGTCTCCATCAATGTGATTGACAAGGCGAATCTGGATAAGCTGTGGGTATCTCTCCGCTTTGTGCAGGATGTGGCAAAGGGGGACCGGCCATGGTTCCGGCATCCTATTTTTGTGGTAGGGTTGTTTACCGTTGCCGTGATTGGCATTCTCTATTGGTTTTTTGGCACGGAAATTGGCTGCGCCATGCGGGCGACAGGCGCCAACGGCAGCATGGCCAGGGCACAGGGGATCAATACCGATGTGGCGAAAGTGCTGGGCCTGATGATCTCCAACGGTCTGGTGGCCCTGTCCGGTGCGCTTTTAAGCCAGTATCAGAGCTTCGCGGACTCCAGTATGGGTAAAGGGGCGATTGTAATCGGCCTGGCGGCTGTCATTATTGGCGAGGCCCTGTTCTCCAAAATTTTCCGGAATTTTGCGCTGCGTCTTCTGGCGGTTTCTCTGGGCGCGGTTATTTATTATACCGTCATTCAGGCTGTCATCAGCCTCAGCAATATCAACACCAACTACCTCAAACTTATTTCCGCCTGTATCGTAGCCGTTTTCCTGTCGGTACCGTATTGGAAAAGCAAATATTTCGCGAAACCAGTGAAGAGAGGGGCGGACAGCGATGCTTGAAATGCGAGATGTCTATAAAACCTTTAACCCGGGAACCGTGAATGAAAAGTGCGCCCTCCAGGGATTGAACCTGACCCTGAAAGAGGGAGATTTCGTTACGGTGATCGGCTCCAATGGCGCGGGAAAATCTACCGCCCTCAATGCGATTGCCGGGGTCTGGCCCATCGACAGCGGCGAGATCCTGATTGACGGGCAGAATGTCACCTCTTTAGCGGAGTACAAGCGGGCAAAATTCCTGGGCCGGGTCTTTCAGGATCCCATGACGGGAACAGCCGCTACCATGCAGATTCAGGAAAATCTGGCCCTGGCCCTGCGGCGCGGCTCCCGGAGGACGCTGCGGCAGGGCATCAGTGCCAAAGAGCGGGAGATGTTCCGCGAGGAGCTGAAAAGTCTGAATCTGGGGCTGGAAGATCGCATGACAACCAAAGTGGGCCTGCTCTCGGGCGGTCAGCGTCAGGCTCTTACCCTGCTGATGGCGACGATGAAAAAGCCAAAACTGCTTCTCCTGGATGAGCATACGGCAGCGCTGGATCCGAAGACAGCGGAAAAGGTTCTCGATACCACAGAGCGGGTGATCCGGGAACATCATCTAACAGCCTTTATGGTCACGCATAATATGAAAGACGCCATCACCCACGGCAATCGGCTGATTATGATGAATGAAGGAAAGATTATTCTGGATATCTCCGGAGAGGAGAAGATGGGGCTTACCATCAATGATCTGCTGAGCAAATTTGCAGAGCTTTCCGGGAACAGCATTCAGAGCGATAAGGCGCTTTTGGCCTAGGGACAGAAAGTCCCGCCGGTGCGCCAGGGCTGTCGGCGGGGGGAAACAAGAACTTCCCGCCGCTGATTCTGAAAGAAGACTTGCCCGGCCGAAGGAACCGCAGCAGGTAGACCTCTCCGGGGAGCCTGGCAGGGGAGCGGAGGCAACATGCACGGAGAGGGCGGGCCTCTCCGATGCGGATACGCAAAAAAGGAAGGATACAACTGTGGGAAAGAAAAAAGATCTCGCTCAGGAGGAGGCCGTGCAGTCGGACTGCGGAGAAAAAGAGAAGACACCCGCATCGGAAGCAGCAGCAGAGGAGCAGGAAAAAGAGAGATCCCAACCCAGCGCGGACGCTGCGGAAGAAAAGAAACACCAGCCGCAGCCGGTCATTGCCTGTATATCCACATCAGATATTCCTGTCATGCTGCCGGGCGGATTTAAAAAATTGAAATATCCCGGCATTGAAAGTAAGGAGCTGCACGGAACACATATGCCGGAGGCAACCTACGAAAAAAAGTTGAGTCAATCCATCGTTACCATTGCGTTCTGTCCTATTTCCGAAGAGGAAGCACTGCCTGTCGATCCAGCGGAATTGATTGCTCTCGCTCGGCCAAGACTCAATTCTTCCCAGGGATTCATCAAAGTACAGGCGGGAGAGACTGCAGACGGCTTCTCCTATGTATATCTTCTTATAAAAGATTCTCCGCCAAGCAGCTGGGGAATGCAATATCATTTGAGAGTCAACCTTTTTTCCGATAAGAGCATCCTGGAAGTCACAGGCCGGAGTATAGAAATGGGCTTTTTGGGCTATCGGGATGATGTTATTCTACAGTTTGGCAAGGAAGCAGGTGTATTTCAGGACATCGGAGAACATCCCAATTTTTTTGATATGGACCGAGATCCCTATGATCCGACCGTCAAAGAGGGGTACCTGATGCATATCTCCGAAGAAGAAGGACTGGACAGACTCCTTCCGGCGAATGGGTTAAGTCAGCTTCGCGAGGTCGTGATGGCCATTGTGGATCATAAGCTGGTAAAATACAAAGAGGATGATCCATCTGTACCCGTCGACGAGGACCTTTCGGCTTTGAACGATCGATTCCCTGATATGCAGCCTAAGGAAAGAATGAAAAAAATAGGGGAAATCATTCGGCCTCTCTTTACCGATGCCTGTATGAGAACACTCTATACCCCTGAGTTGGACTGGGAGAAGATCAAAGCGGAGACAAGAGCCCATTGGAAAGAAGAGCACAAGACGGGGAGAAACAGTGTGCAGGACTCCCTTTCTACCCGAAACGCTTGTAAAATCATCTACTATATTATGGCTGCGGATGGGAAGTTTTACGCAAAGGCAAAGGCGTGCTGGGAAGCGGTCGGAGAGGAGCTGGATCCTGATTTTGCTGCCGAGGAGAAGAAAATCCTGGAAGAGAGCCAGTTTGCCCTCGCCGGCCTGACGGAGCCGGGGAATTATGCGAATTATCTTCAAAAAACCATCGAGGAGGCCCTCATCACACCGGTTCAGCCGGGAGAGAAGCAGATCTCTACAGAAGATTTGGCAGAGACTCTGCTGAAAATTTCTGCCCGCGATGAAAAATTCGGCGAGATGGGGGAAAGGCTGTTGCAATACGTTCTGAAGAAAGTACATCTGGATGATGCGGCTGTTCAGGAAATAAAAAGCCGGCTGGAGACGGGCAAAGAGCCTGCAAAGTCGGAGAGCGGCCAAGAAAAGCCCGAGTAGATCCAGGCGGCATCCTCAGCCGCCGGGCACGGCTTCTGCAGGAAGCTTGAAAAGCTGCCGCTCTATCCGGGGGCGCCCCACAAAAAATAAAGCAGAGCCGGTCGTCTGTCGGCTCTGTTTTTATTTACATAAAACATGCTGTGCTGTACGGACCCGGCAGCAGGAAAGAACCCCTGGGGAAGGCGAAAAGCCGGATGCGAAAGAAGCTGCCTGCAGAGATGGGCAGACCAAAAAGTCGATCCAGGGAAGGAAACCATAACTTTCTATCCGCCGAGGTAAGCTTTCCGGATATCATCGCTCTCCGACAGTTCTTTGCCTGAGCCGGACAGACTGATTTTGCCGGTTTCCAGGACATACCCCCGGTCTGCAACAGACAGGGCCATGCGGGCGTTCTGCTCTACAAGGAGAATGGTCGTACCTGATTTATGCAGGGAGGCGATAATTTCAAAGATCTGTTCTACCAGGATAGGAGCAAGACCCATGGATGGCTCATCCAGCATTAACAGCTTGGGATC
>CAZGAM010000018.1:15047-18106 GCA_964523685.1 uncultured Oscillospiraceae bacterium
CGGCCCATAGCCAGCATTTGCTGTTCCCCTCCGGAAAGGGTGCCGGCGATCTGCCGGCGGCGCTCCTTGAGACGGGGAAACTGCTCAAATACCCGGTCTTTATGTCCTGGAATGTCTCCACTGGCCATGGTGTAGGCACCCATCTCCAGATTCTCTTCTACGGTCATGGAGAGAAAGATCCGGCGACCCTCCGGGACATGGGCGATGCCCCGTTCTACAATTTTATGGGCTGCAACGCCGCTGATGGTGCTGCCTAAAAATTCTATGGAACCGGTTTTGGACCGGAGCAGACCGGAAACCGTATTCAAAATGGTGGATTTTCCCGCTCCGTTTGCACCAATTAAGGTGACAATCTCTCCCTCGTTTACTTCAAAGGAGACGCCTTTGATCGCGTGAATCGCACCGTAGTAGACGTTGATATCGCTAACTTTCAGCATCATGTACCCTCCTATTGTTTGCCCAGATAGGCCTCAATCACGGTGGGGTTGGATTGAATCTCCTCCGCTGTCCCTTTGGCGATAATCTGTCCAAAGTTCAAGACGACAATCCCCTCACAGATGCCCATGACCAGGTTCATATCATGTTCAATCAAAAGCACGGCAATACTGAATGTATCACGAATCTTTACAATGTTGTCCATCAGCTCGGAAGTTTCCGAGGGATTCATGCCGGCGGCAGGCTCATCCAGCAGGAGCAGGCTGGGGTTCGTGGCCAGGGCACGGAGAATCTCCAGTCGCCTCTGGGCGCCGTAGGGAAGAGAACCGGCCCGCGCCTCTGCCAGCGGTTCCATATTGAAAATGCTCAGCAGTTCCATGGCCCGTTCATGGGCTATTTTTTCGTTTCGAAAATAGGAGGGCATGCGCAATACGCCCGCCAGCGCGTTATATTTCAGCTCTCGGTGCAAACCCACCAGGATATTCTCGAGCACGGTCATATTGGAAAACAGGCGGATATTCTGAAACGTACGGGCAATGCCCATATGGTTGACTTGGGCTGTGGTTTTTCCCGCCGTGTCTACCCCGTCCAGCAGGATGGTGCCGCGGGTAGGCTGGTAGACTTTGGTGAGCAGATTGAATACGGTGGTTTTTCCGGCGCCGTTGGGTCCGATCAGACCGGCGATCTCGGTGCGGCCTATGGTCAAATTAAAATCATCCACAGCCCGCAGGCCCCCAAAATCAATCCCCAGATGATTGCACTCAAGAATAGGAGACTTGTCGATATCCCGCTCCGGGATAATGGCCTTGCTGGGGACAGGGACCATCTTGACCTTATTATAGCGCTTCTTTTCACTCATTTTCCAGGGGCTCCTTCCTGCGGGGAATGAGTTTTTCCATCAGAGCCTTCAGTTTTTCGTTGTTGGTCACCAGCATGACCAGAATGAGCACAATGGCATAGACCAGCATGCGGTAGTTGGAGAACTGCCGCAGAGCTTCCGGCAGAATATACAAAACAATGGTGGCGATAATGGATCCCCATATGTTGCCCAACCCGCCGAGAACAACATAAACCAAAATCAGAATGGAGGTATTGAAGTCAAAGCGTCCGGCTACCAGACTGCCGTAGTTCAGTCCATACAGAGCGCCGGCGGCACCTGCCAGAGCTGCGGAGAGGACAAAAGCCATGAGTTTGTATTTGGTGACATTCAGTCCCACGCTTTCTGCTGCAATGCGGTTATCCCGTATAGCCATGATCGCTCTGCCGGAACGGCTTCGAATCAGATTGAGCACGATGACCAGGGTGATCATTACCAGAATGTATCCGGCAGGGAAGGAGGCCAGTTTGACAACGCCGGTGGCTCCTTGAGCCCCTTTTATGATGGCGACGCCAGCCTCGTCCAGATGGAGATCATTGATGGACTTCAATCCGCTGATATTGAAGATAATGTGCAGGCCCCTTGAATCATAGCCGACCAACAGGCAGTTGATCAGATCCTTGATAATCTGCCCAAAGGCCAGCGTGACGATGGCCAGATAATCGCCCCGGAGTCGAAGGACCGGTACGCCAACGACAAAGCCGATGAGCATGGCGAAAAAAGCGCCAACCAGAAGCGCTATAGCCAGACGAAGGGGCACATTGGGGATGGCGCTGGCGAGAGACTGGGCGGCAATAATGCCGGTAAAGGCACCTACGCTCATAAAGCCCGCATGGCCCAGGCTCAGTTCCCCTGAAATGCCCACGACCAAGTTGAGGCTGACTGCCATAACGATAAAGCAGCAGATGGGAACCAGCTGGCCGGTAATGGAACTGTTCAGGCGGCCGCCCTGCTGAAGCAGAAACATGATGAGAAAAGCGACCGTGACTCCGGCATAGGTGGCCAAGTCCGTTTTTGAACTTTTGTTCATGTTTTTCACGAAGACCCTCACACTTTCTCTGGCACATATTTGCCAAGCAGACCAGTGGGTTTGACCAGAAGAACAACGATCAGCACTGCAAAAACGATGGCATTGGCCAGGTTGGTGGAGATATAGGCTTTGGCAAGAGACTCAATAATGCCCAGCAGCAGTCCTCCCACAAACGCGCCGGGAATGGAGCCAATGCCTCCGAATACGGCGGCGGTAAAGGCCTTGATGCCAGGCATGGAGCCGGTTGTGGGCTGAAGGACAGGATAGGAAGAGCACAGGAGCACACCAGCGATGGCGGCCAGGGCCGATCCGATGGCGAAGGTAATAGAGATGGTGCGGTTTACGTTAATTCCCATCAGCTGGGCCGCTCCCTTATCTTCAGAACAGGCGCGCATGGCCTTGCCAATTTTGCTCTTGTTCACAAAGGTGGTCAGTCCGACCATAATCACCAGGCAGGCGACAATGGTGACCACTGCCTCACTGGACAGACCCCGGCTCATGAGACTGGCCGGAAGGGTAAAATGGACAACCGAGGTGAAATTTTTCGGCGTGGCGCTCCAGATCAGTTGCGCGGCATTCTGCAGGAAGTAGCTCACTCCGATCGCCGTGATGAGCACAGCCAGAGAACCCGCCTGCCGCAGAGGTCTATAAGCCAATCCCTCGATAATCACGCCCAGGCATGTACAGACAACCATGGCGAGCAGAATTGCCAGGACA
>CAZGAM010000018.1:18116-19075 GCA_964523685.1 uncultured Oscillospiraceae bacterium
AGGCTGTTCAGGGCCACGTAGCATATGTAACCCCCTACCATGATGACGTCTCCGTGGGCGAAGTTCAGCATCTTGGCGATGCCGTATACCATGGTATAGCCCAGAGCGATAATGGCATAGACGCTCCCCAGACTGATACCGCTTATTAAATAGGTAAAAAAGATCATACGGTTACCTCGCGCAATTCGGCAGTACAGAGGAAAAATGCGGACAGGCTGCCGGGGTGAAAAAACCGGCAGCCAGTCCTATAGTCTTATAAAAGAATTACTCAGCAGAGGGCAGCACGTATACTCCATCCGAAATCACGAAGGCCATAGGAGCCTTTGCCACTTCGCCATTGGCGCTCCAGGTCATATCCGAACCGGTCAGACCGGTGAAGGAGAAGTCCTCGCTTGTGAAGGCCGCGATCAGCGCATCGCAGATCTCCTCGTTGGACATGTCAGCCGTGGCACCGGCGGCCTGAAGAGCGTTGTAAATAGCGTACACACAGTCATATCCGTCCGCTGCGAACTGGTTGGGGGTCTCCCCGGTGCGGTCCTCGTACTCGGTGACAAAGCTCACAGTCAGGTCATCGGTCAGGGTCGCGGAGAAGGGGGTCAGCAGCATGACGCCTTCCGCCAGAGAGGTATCGAAGCCCTCCACGGTCAGAATGCCGTCCATACCGTCCACGCCGAAGAAGGTGGGCTTATAGCCGATGGAATCGGCCTGGGTCAGAATCACAGAGGCGGGGGTGTAGTAAATGGGCAGGAAGACCACATCCGCATTGGCTTCCTGGGCGGCAGCTACCTGCACGGAGAAGTCGGTCTGGGTATCCTGGGTGAAGGTCCCCTCGTAGACAACAGACAGGCTCTTGGCTTCTGCTTCCGCCACAAACGTGTCACGAATGCCCTGGGAATAGGCGTCGTCGTTGCGGTAGATAATGGCAATCTAGGCATCCGGCATGTTTTCTGCCATATAGT
>CAZGAM010000019.1:0-19050 GCA_964523685.1 uncultured Oscillospiraceae bacterium
GCGTGAGTCAGCAAGGAAATTGTTGAATATGGGCTTAACGGCGGAGCAGGTGGCAATGGCCTTGAATTTATCGGAGGAAGAAGTTTGCAGCTTAGGGCAAAGCCAAATTTAGAACACGAAACCGCGGTATCGAGATTCATTCATAAACAGAGTCTATAGTAAATTTGTTCGGAACACTTGGATACCGTGTTTTCCGTTACAGGACATAGTATATTTGGGGTTTCCAGGAAATTTGGTACGTTATATTTCGACCCGGTAAACGGTCAACTACTCATCCCTTAAAGGGAAAGGGTTTGTAAAAAGCCCCAGTTGATTACCCTTAGTAAACTACGGTAGACAAGAATGGATAGGTACCTGCAGACGTTTGTCCTAATCTGCAGCTCTACGATATGTGGTCAAACAATCCCGGAGGGTAGAGACAGCACTGCCTGTACGAAACCTGTCCTAACAGAGGGAATGGCACCAAACCCACGAAAGCGGGAATTCCTGTGAAAACAGTTCTGAAAGTGCGCAGCGTGGTATGGGTACTTGCCAGGGGCGGACAGCCGCCTATGCCTACAGAGCGGCATGGAAAAGGCAAACATCTTCTCAGAGAGACAGGAAGGCAAAAGTCGTAAGGTGCTGTCCGTTCCCCATCGGGGCTGCTGTACGAGACACCGCATTTGGTTCAACCTGCAAGATTCGGAGTGGATGCCGGGAGCGAGAGGATCGCACCTGTCGGCAACATCCAATGGCAAAGAGATCCTGGTGGAAGAAGTTGCACTGCGGATCGATGGAACGAATAACCTTCCCGGGGCGCCTAGAGGACCGCATAGCAAGAAAAAATCAGGCGTTCTCATGATCCTGCAGAATCAGATCCCGAACAGCTTCTACTGCTACGCGGATAGAACTGGAACTATCATGGATCTCTGGGTTGGAAAGACCTTGGCGGGCGCGTTCCTGGTTCCATACAACACTCAGCACGCAGCCGGCTCTGGCACGCAAAATCTGGCAGACGATATACAGGGCTGCACTTTCCATCTCAGAAGCAAGACAACCGGCATCTATCCATGCCTGCCATTTGTCTTTTAATTCGTATCCTATGGGCATTCGATCCGGATCATGCTGCCCATAGAAAGAATCCTTGCATTGAACAATACCCGCATGCGCTGTATAGTGGAATTTCTTTGCTGCAGCGACCAGTGCATTGGTCACATCCAGGTTGGCTACTGCAGGAAACTCCAGAGGTACATATTCTCTCGTGGTGCCTTCCATGCGTATAGCGGCTGTAGCAATAACCAGGTCACCACCGATTACAGGCAGCTGCATGCCGCCGCAGGTTCCTACGCGGATAAACGTGCGCACACCGGTACGATACAGTTCTTCGACGCCGATGGCGGTAGATGGGCCGCCCATACCGGTAGACATGGCTAGCACAGGTTCTCCTTCCAGGTCTCCTGTCCAGATCGTGTATTCCCTGTTCTGATGGAGAAAGCGGGGATGATCAAACAGCGCGGCGATTTTCTCTACTCGGCCCGGGTCTCCGGGCAGAATGGCATATTTCGCACCATGGCTGTCATCCAGACCAATATGATACATTTTTTCCATGGGTATTTAACCTCCTGTCGGTGAGAATTTTACGACTGAAGCCCCTGCTGGGTCAATATCTGCTGCAAAGCAGGGAGATTTCTGTCGCTCAGGATATAGTCTGCTTTGGGGATCGGTTCCCGGGGGGAGAGATTGGAGCGGATGTATATGGTGGACAGCCCAACTGCCTGAGCGCCAAGAATGTCGCATTTGGCATCGTTGCCAATCATAACCGCTCTCTCCGGCAGAATATGCTGCTCCCGCAGAAGCTGCTGAAAGAATCTGGGATCAGGCTTTTTGAACCCGCAGTCAGAGGACAGGCAGATACCGTCGAAATATGGTTCCAGACCCAGAAGCCTGATTTCCGGCATGGTGAACATCCGCTGGGCATTGGAGAGCAGCCACACTCTCTTCCCGCTGGCATGCAGGGCCTGCAAAAGCGCTAAGGTCCCCTGGTACAGGCACAGCTTTTGCAGGGAACACCATCGAAAAAACGCTCCTGTAGATTGGAGAAGACGATCTCCTGCTGAAATTCCCTTTTCCTGGAACAAAAGTGCAAAGACGTGTTCCAGGTGGATCTCCGGGCAGCCGTTCTGTTCTGTCCGTGCCTCTTCCTCCAGCTGCCGGACAAACTGGGAATAAAGCTTTTGCAGGGCAGCGGGGGGATAGTCTGCCCCCTGTTTACGATACCAGGCGGCTATGGCGTGCCAGAAACAGGGCGAGTTCTCATCCGTACGGATATCCGCCAGCGTGCCGTAGAGATCGAAAATGCAGTCCTGCCAGCGGCTCATGGGGCTGCTGCCTCTTCAGTCCGGCTCCACCGTGCCGATGGGATCTGCTCCAGCACCTCATATACCCGCAGTATTTCCCCCACACTCCATGCTTGGGCGAAGCATCCCTTGGAGGGACCGGGACTGCCTCCGTCATAAATCTCCGGCAGCTGGCCGGCACAGCCTTCCCGAAGCAGAGAAGAGATGTTTTTCATCATTTTCCGTACCTGCGCAGCGGCCTTGGGCGTGTATCCATGGACCTTGAGATAGGCCAGGTACCAGGCGCCCAGAGGAAAGGGCCAGATCGTTCCCTGGTGGTAAGCCAGATCCCGTTCCCGCTGTGATCCGCCGTAGAAAGGGTGAAATTCCGGATCATCCGGAGAGAGGGTCCGCAGGCCGAAGGGCGTGTAGAGAGAGTGGAAAACACTGTCCGTTATGCGCCTCTCCTGCTCAGGGGAGAGCATGGTGAAGGGCATGGTTACGGCCCAGATCTGGTTGCAACGCAGCTGCGTGTCGGCCCTCGTCCCGGAGAGGACGTCCTTCAAATAGCCTCGCTCTTCCATCCAGAACTGTTCCGTAAAGGAGCGTTTGACCTTTTCCGCCAGCAGAGCGTACTCCCGGCCGTCTGCGTTGGCGGCAGGAGCCAGACAGGCCAGAATGCGAAGAGCGTTGTACCAGTAGGCGTTGATCTCTACAGGCTTGCCGTGTCGAGGGGTGGGGAGAATATTGTCCACCCGCACATCCATCCAGGTTACCTGATCCAGGCCCTGTCCCGCCTGAATCAGTCCGTCGTCATCCATGCGGATGGCGAAATGGGTGCCGTCCTGATAGGCCTGAACAATTCGGACAAGAGACGGCCATACTTCCTGGAGGAAGGCAGTGTCGCCTGTCCGCTGATACGTGAGCCACACGCAGTTAATGAGCAGCAGCGGCGTATCGGCGCTGTTATAGGAGGGCTCTTCCTCCCCCTCAGGGAAATAATTGGGAAGTAATCCGTCCTTTTCATAGGACAAAAAAGTGCGAAGAATCTTTTTCGCCGTGGAGAAATGGCCCAGCGCCAGCACACAACCGGGCAGAGCGATCATGGTGTCCCGTCCCCAGTCCCCAAAAAAGGGAAAGCCCGCCAGAATGGTCCTGTCCCCGGTCTCGGGCTGTTCCGCCAGAAAAGAGCCGGCACTGCGAGCCAGTTCCCGGGCGGCAGGGGTGCGGAAGCCGGATTGTCTCAGAAGGGCCTGCTGCCGTACGCGGGCGGCATGAAGAATCTGTGAACCGGAAGAGGTGACGGGGCCGGCAGAGAAAACGATCTCCAGTTGCCCGGTTCTTCCGCCCGGGACGGTCAGGGTGACAGAGCAGCAGACGGCGCCTGCCCCGCCGGCGGCCCGGCCGTCTTTTTCATCATCGGCATAAAAAAGAAATTCCTCTGCCGCGGGTACAGCCTCCAGCTGTCCCGTTGTTTTTATATGTACCTGCCAGCCGCCGCAGGAAACGCACCCGCTCGCATAGTGCAGCGCGGCCGCCTGCCGGGGCGGATTTCCCTTGGGCGCAAATTGGAATACCGGTGTACTATGCAGCGTACAGGGGGCCTTGCCGGCGTTCTGGATGGTGTAGACCACGACCGTTGTATTGGACCCCTGCTCCATGGCGCATTGCCGGCGGATGCGCACGGCGCCTGTCTCATACAGCCAGGAGGGCAGGCCGTCCCAGGTGAAGGACGTAAGACGCAGGTACCCATCCTCCTCTGCCTGGTCATTCTGGAAACTCTGGGAGGAGAGAAACACGCGTCCCTCTTCCGTCGTCAGGGTCTCAGACAGGCGGTGTACCAGATTGTACCGTCTGTGGGGGCTCTTGGCCGCCAGAAGCAGTCCCTGGTCGGAGCGGGATACAGAGAAGGCCGCCGAGGTGGATGCAAAGCCCCCCAGACCGTTGGTCAGAAGCCAGCAGGTGGCTTCCGCTTTTCGAAGGGTGGGCATGTCCTGCCTGTCGTAAGTAAATTTCATCAGCGCTGCCCCAAAATCAGAGCGGATACGGGGGGAACCGGCGTGGGACCCAGCAGGGTCCGATCGCTTTGCCAGAGAAAACTGGAGTTTCCGTCCACCAATACATCCCAGACACCTGGCGGCAATTCCGCCCACACCACGTCTTTCCGCGCGTTGAAGAGCAGAAACAGCTGTTTCCAGGGGCTGTCCCCACCTTGGTTGTCGATCCGCGCAGCAGCACAGTTTTCCGCCGGCGCTGTGACCGACAAAATCCGCTCGCCCGCCTGGGGCGATTTGTCCCGCAGACCGGGCAGCTGCTTGCGAAGGGCGATCAGGCCCCGGTAATATTCTGCCAGGGAGCGGTTCTTCCAGGCTCTGGACCAGTCCAATTGGTTGATGCGCAGGGAGGAGTGATAGGAGTTTTTCACACCCTGCTTGGTCCGGGCAAACTCCTCCCCGGAGAGAAGAAAGAGCTCGCCCTGACAGGAAAAGAGAAGCGCCGCTGCCAGACGGTTCTGCTGCAAAAGAACAGGAGGGCAGACCTGGGATTTGGGGCTGCCCCCATGGGCAAGCACCAGCTTGTCCCACAAGGTCCAGTCGTCGTGACAGGAGAGATAGTTGACCGTCTGGCTCGGCGCCTGGACGAAGGCGCCGGCACAGCCGGACCAGCCATGGAGGCAATGGGACAGATGGTCCGGATCCATGGGGCCCCCATTGACATAACCACGGCTCTCACCGCTCCACAAGCTCCCCTTGACGGCGTCCCGCGTGTTGTCGCAGAAAGCGGCAATGCCCGGATCCAGCCGCGTCAGATTGCTCTTGTCTGCCAGCACGGTACCCGGCCGGGCCGCGGTGCCGCCGGCGGACCAGGGCTCGCCCAGCATCAGCTTTTCCCCCTTGCCCCAGCGCTGGTCCAGTTCCTGCCGGATGCGGTTCATCAGCGGCACATCCAGCTGGGCCATCAGATCAAAGCGGAAGCCGTCCATGTGATATTCCTCTGCCCAGTAGAGGACGGAGTCGAGGATATACTGCCCGCACATGCTCCGTTCGGAGGCCAGGTCATTGCCGCAACCGGAGCCATTGGAGAGCCGGCCGTCCGCGTTTCGCCGGTAATAATAGCCGGGCACCGTGCGCTCCAGCCAGGAGTCCTTGCGGTAGGTGTGGTTGTATACCACGTCCATAATGACGCGGAAACCGTTCCGGTGCAGAGACTGCACGGCCTCTTTCAGCTCCCGCACGCGCACTTCCCCCCGGCACGGATCGGTGGCGTAGGAACCCTCCGGTACGTTATAATTGACCGGGTCGTAGCCCCAGTTGAACTGGGACGGATCACCGCCCTCGTCTACGGAGCCGTAATCGTATATCGGCATGAGCTGCACATGGGTGACACCCAGCCTGCGCAGATAGGCGAGACAGGTGGGGTTTTCCTTTTCATTGCGAAGACTGGTATGCTCCAGGCAGAAGGCTTTAAATTTGCCCCGGTACGGTTCCGGCACACCGGAGGCGGGATCCCAGGAGAAGTCCTTGACGTGCACTTCATAGATGATATTCTCCGGGGGGCGAGAAGGCGCTTTGTCCTGCTGCCAGCCCTCCGGGTCAGTGCGGGTGAGATCCAGTACCATACTCCGGTTTCCATTGAGACCGCAGGCGCGGGCGTAGGGATCGGCGGTGACGCGGACGGTCCCGTCTGCCAGGACAAGATAATCATAGTAGGAGCCGTCCCAGTTCTCCGGGGTGGAGAAACTCCACAGGCCCTGCTCTCCCGCCGTCAGGGCAATCTGTTTCACAGGCTCCCCTTCGGTTCCGTCGGGATAGAGGCGGAGGATCACGTTCCGGGCTGTCGGTGCCCACAGACGGAAAAGGGTGCCCTCTTCGGAACAGAAGCAGCCAAGAGGCAGACTGCAGTGGAACTGTTCCTCAAAGTCAGGGGAGTCAAAATCATGTTTTTTACGCATAAGAAGCCTCTCCCGAGGCGGTTTTCGCCTCGATGGTAAAGGACACGGAAACAGGCTCGGTCTGGGGCGCGGCTATTGTCAGCAGCGCCTCGCCGCTTTTGCCGGTTGTCCGCACGTAGGTTCCACCGCTTCCCCCTTCCAGGGTGAGAAGGGAGGGCCCTGCCAGCTCCGCTTCCCCGCTGAGGGTCAGCTGGATGGGCAGCTGGGCGTACGGCGCCAGATTTCCATATTCGTCCAGGACCCGGATGCGTACAGCCGCCATGTCATAGCAATCGCCCTCGGTCAGGGCGGTATGACTTGTCTTCACCTGCAGATGCAGTCTGGAAGAAGGACCTCGAGTGAGAGAGACCGCCACCTTTCCGCCCCGGAGTGCGTCAAAGCGCCAGACGGCCGAGTCGCCGCCCCAGCTGGCTACATATTTGTTATAAAGCGCCAGAAAAGCGTCATAGTCTATGCGGCAGTGCTCCAGACAGGTGTTCAGAGCAAGCTGCTTCTCTTCCGGCAGATTCTCTAAGCCGTATTTTCCCGCATCCAGCAGGCACCGGCGCAGTTCCTCCGCCCGGCTCTTGTCGAACCCTTCCATGGATTGCAGCTGCTGTCCCACCATATCGTCGATCCAGATGGGGCCATGGGCCAGGGCCTTCCAGCCGTGGGGACTGAAACGGCCCACAAAGAGGTTGTTTTTGTACAGGGCCACTTCCTCTGCGTTGGTAAAGGCATATACACGGTCAATTTTTCCGACGGGATAGTCGCCGATATCCATGGACGAACCCACTTCCAGGACCGGCTCTTCTTCACTCTGGGAGGCATAGACCGCTGCGGCCAGTTTGGGGTTGCGGAAGGCATCCATTACCCCATGATAGCAGATCCGGTCACCGGAACCGAACTGCCGGTGGGTGGCGTAGTCGAACATGCACCAGGTGGATATGCCCACATGGGCCCCATCCGCCATGGCATCATCCAGCACCCGGGCATGGCGCAGAGCGTGCTCCTGGCGCTTGGCCCAGGGATCATAGGGCTTGGTGGGAAAGGTGTGTCCTATACTCTCGGTGATGAGAAGCGGCGCGTACGGGTCGGAAAGGACCTCCTCCCTGGGTTTCACACCGGGGTTGTTCCCGTCATGGGAAAAGTCATTGTAGGCATAGACATCTTCCAGAAGGCTGCTGTTTTCCAGGTAGCGTACGCCGGAGGTGGGGCGGGTGGGATCCAGCTCATGGGCAGTGGCATTGGTCCTCTGGTAGAGAGCATCATCATCCAGACTTTCGTTGATGCGCACGCCCCAGAGAATGACGCTGGGGTGATTGCGGTACTGCATCACCATCTCCCGTACATTTTCCACCGCCTGGTCCTGCCAGGAGGCGTCTCCAATATGCTGCCAGCCTGGGATCTCGGTGAATACAAGCAGACCTTCCCGGTCGCACTGGTCGATGAAGTAGGGACTCTGGGGATAGTGGCTGGTGCGCACAAAATTGCACTTCAGTTCCCGCCTGAGGATCCGCGCATCCTCCCTCTGGAGAGTTTCCGGCGCGGCATAGCCCACATAGGGATAGCACTGATGGCGGTTCAGTCCCCGGAGGAAAACCTTCTCTCCATTGAGATAGAACCCGTCGGCCCGAAACCGGGCCGTGCGGAAGCCGAATGTAGTCTCCAGCGTGTCTCCGCTGCCCAGATGCGTGACCCGGCAACGGTAGAGGTTCGGGGAGGAGAGGGACCAGGGTCTGGCGTCGGGAACGGACAGAAGGACGCCGCCGCTGTCGCTCTCTTCGGAGGCGACCAGGCTACTGCCGTCGTAGATCTCATAGCGGACAGGGCCGGGAGCGCCTTGACAGCAGATATGGGCGGAGGTCAGGGAGGGGGTGGAGACGAATACATCCTCCAGCATCTCCCGGGGACGTAGGTCCAGCCATACGTCCCGGTACAGTCCGCCATAGGTCAGGTAGTCGATCAGGAAACCGAAGGGGGGAACGGCAGGGTTCTCCCGGGTGTCCAGTTTTACCGACAGAAGATTTTCCTCTCCCCACCGGACCACGTCGGTGATCTCTACCCGGAAGGAAGTATACCCGCAGCGGTGGACAGCCATCCGGCGGTCGTTGCAGTAGATCTCGGCTATATGGCCGGCTGCGTCAAACTGCAGAAATACCCTTTTGTCCTGTGCCTCGGCGGGTAGGAACAGACGGCGGCGATAACCGCAGATCGTTTCATACTCCGCTCTGTCGGCGTAATGCAGGGGCAGCTCTTTTACGGTATGCGGCAGGCGGACGGGTTCCGCACGTCCCTCGCCGCGACCGAAACTGTCGCTCCAGTGAAAGATAAATTCCCAGTTGTTGTTGATTCTGATCATAGAAATCTCCCTTTTCTGTTCTGTTCCCGGCAGGGTTATGCCAGGGCGATCACTGCGCTGGTCTGGCCGTCCAGGGTGAGGTCGGTTCCATCCAGAGAGGCGCTTCCCGCGCCGATGGCGGCACGGAGGCCGCAGATCTCCAGGCCTGTGAGGTCTGCCAGAGGGACTGAGGCGCTCTCGTGGGTGGTGTTGTGCAGCACCATGACGAGAGAATCTTCCCAGCGGGCGATAAACCCGCCCAATTTGGTGTCTTCCAGAGAAAGAGCGGTATATTCCCCGCGGCAAATCGCGGGATTGGCCTTGCGGATCATGATGAGAGTTTTATAATAAGAGTATAAACTGTTTTTATCGGCAACCTGCTCTGCAGCGACGGCGTCCACCCGGTCATGGTCATAATCTGCCCCTTCCGGATCGCGCACCGTGTCCCCGTCGCCCCATTCCATTTTCAAGCGGCGGTTGGCGTCGCTGTCGGATCCGCCCCGGGAGCCTCGCATGCCAAGTTCTTCTCCATAATAGATAAACGGGGAGCCGGAGGAGAGCAGATATAGATTGGCGGCCATTTTCATAGCACCGCTGGCTGTGGTCAGGTAGCCGGCGGCCCGGTCGGTATCATGGTTGGCGATAAAGGGGACCATCATGGCATCCTCGTTTAGAGCGTGGATCCTGTTCAGGTATTCCTCCACATAGGCGGTATACCGATTGACATTGCCCGCCTGCGCTGTCTGGGCGATAAGTCCGCTGGTTTGGGAGGTGGTGAAGTTAAAGCAGTTGAGTGCCGGATAATAGAGATCGGTAACACTGTCCGCGTCCCAAACCTCGGCCACCGTGTAAATTTCCGGTTGAATGGCTTTCAGCTGCTCCATGTACCACTGCCAGAAGGCGGCACTGCGCGCATTGTCCCCGAAGTAGATATATTTGGCAGCATCGAAGCGGAACCCGTCTACCCCGAGGGACAGGTAATGGGAAGCGACCTCCAGCATCGCCTGGCGGACAGATTCATTATCATAATTGAGTTCCGGCATGTCCGGGGAGAAATTGCATTCGTAGGAGATATCCGTACCTGCAAGCGGCGCAAAGGTGCGGCCGGCGGGGGCGATCTCTCCTGGGGCACAGTAGACGTAAAAATCATAATAGGGATCTTGGGTATCGCCGGTGCGGTGGGCCTCGGCAAAAGATTCAAACCAGGGGTTGCGGGTGCTGGTGTGGTTCAGGACCAGATCAAGAATGATCTTGACGTTTCGCTCATGGCACAGAGTAATGAGATCTTTCAGATCTTCTTCGGTTCCAAAGGCCGGATCTATGCTATAATAGTTATCCACGTCGTACTTGTGGTAGCTTCCGGAGGTGAAAACAGGGGAAAGCCACAGGCCCTCTACACCCAGACTGGCGCCGGAATCATCACGGCCGTCGTTCAGATAGTCCAGCCGGTTGATGATGCCCTGCAGATCTCCGATCCCATCGCCGTTGGAGTCGGAAAAGGAACCGACGAAAATTTCATAGAAAACCCTGTAATTGTCCTCCGGAACATCGGCGGGCTGCAGAGAGACGTTATTCGTCTCAACGGCAGACGGGGCGCTGCTCTCCTCGAGAGGGACAGGCTGGGGCCCCAGCCCGGCTCCGCAGAGAAGAAATATCAGGACAGCAGAAAGCACCAGTGCCAAAATACGTTTCAAGATCTTCCCTCCCTTTCCCATTTCTATAGCGTATACTATGGTAAAGCAGTTTCCAAAAAAGTCAAGAGCAAGAGCGGAGTTTTGCCCCAAACTTTTTTGGAAAAGTGGAAGACAGAGGGCGGAGACGGCAGAAACCATTTTTTGGGGACCGGAGAAAGTTTCGCACCGGCGCAGCCGGCGGGAAGCCGGTCCATGAGCGGGGCGGGGCAGGGAGAGAGAAGAAGGAAAAATGGACGAGACGAAAATCACCGAGTTGTACAGCGAGGCGGAGATGGCGCGGATGCGCCGGCGCATCCTATGCTGGCAGAGGTTTCTCACGGGGCTCGCGGCGGCAGCGCTGGCCGCGTGCATCGGAATGATTCTGCTTACAAATACACTCAATGCGCAGCGCATGGAACTGACCACCGTTGCGGTCAGTACAGCGGCTGGCTGGGTGGAACTTTATTGTATCTCTTTTATCCTGGTGCCCGCCCGGCGGGAGATGGCCCACGCGGCTATGCTGCACACGGAGGAGCGCAGTTCGGTGGCAGGAGAAGTGATCCTTACGGAGGAGCGTGTCCAAATACGAAACAGTATTACAGCCCGGCGGGTCGAGGTGCGGGGTGAGAGCGGGACCAGTCGGCTGCTGGTATGTGATAGCCGCGCAACACGCCTGTCTTCGCTGGGCGCGGCAGTTCTGTATACCTGCCACAGTTACGTAGCTGCTTATGAGGCCGCTCCATGAAAATGTTGAAAAATATTTTTACCCATCTTCCCATGTTCGTGCTGTGGCTGATGGCGTCTGCTCTGATCTGGGGCTGGATTTTCACCTATGTAACCGATACGGTGCCCGCCAAAAAAGTGACGGTGTACTGCCGGGTGCCGGCGGTACAGGATACCGCTCTGGCAGCAGAACTGGAGAAAAACATGCCGGAAGGCCTTCGTATGGTCAAAGTTCATAACTTCAGTTATGTTATGTTTGACAAAGACACCTTTGACAGAGGAGACATCTTTATCGTGCCTGCCTCGGAGGAGGCGGACTTTGTAGCGGATCTTCTTCCCCTGGAGGGAGAGCAGGGGACCAAGGTGTTTGACGCCTCTTCCGGAGAAGGCGCTGCGTCGGAATATATCCAATATGGGGAGGAAGATTATTATCTCTACCTGGGTTCCGGCTCCGTGCATCTGGAGGACGGCGCGGCACGGGCTGTGGCAGAGGAAATTCTGGCGTTGAATGAATAGTTTGAATGGGAGGAATGGGAAGATGAAAAGGATCTCTCTTTGGAAGAGAGTACTGATGGTACCCCTGATTTTGCTGGGAATGCTGGGCTGCTGCGCTTCGGGCAGCTATGCTCTTGCCGGGGAGAAGGACAGTCCCCTTTGGGTGCAGAAGGTGGATAACCTGCCGGAGGACTTTATCCTGGGCATGGACGCTTCTTCTGTGATCGCAGAAGAGGAGAGCGGGGTAAAGTACCTCAACAGCAGGGGTGAGGAGCAGGATGTGTTCCAGACTCTGTCGGAGAGCGGCATAACCCATATCCGGGTGCGGGTGTGGAACCACCCCTATGATGCCCAGGGACATGGGTACGGCGGCGGCAGCAACGATGTGGAGAAAGCAGCTGAGATTGGCAGACGGGCAGCTCAGTACGGTATGAAGCTGATCGTCGATTTCCACTATTCTGACTTCTGGGCGGATCCGGCCAAGCAGATGGTGCCGCAGGAATGGGCGGAGCTGGCTATCCAGGAGAAAAGCGAAGCGCTTTATGATTTCACCAGGCAGAGCCTGCAGAAATTGAACGAGGCAGGCGCTCTTGTGGGCATGGTGCAGCTGGGCAATGAGACCAACAGCGCCCTCTGCGGGGAGGAGAGCTGGGAGAATATCCTCTCTCTGATGAAAGCCGGCAGCCGGGCTGTGCGGGAAGTCTGCCCGGATGCCCTGGTGGCCGTGCATCTTGCCAACCCGGAGAGGGAAGGGGCCTACCTGGATTATGCCGGGCATCTGGAGGAGGGGGGACTGGATTATGACGTGTTTGCCAGTTCCTATTATCCTTACTGGCATGGAACGCTGGAAAACCTCTCCAAAGTCCTGGGTCAGGTGGCGGATACCTATGGGAAAAAGGTTATGGTCATGGAGACATCGTATGCCTATACCCTGGAGGATACGGATTTCTACGGGAATACTGTCGGCGAGGGAGATGGCCTGACAAAGAACTATCCCTGCACCGTGCAGGGTCAGGCCAATGAGGTGCGGGATGTGATTGACACCATTGCCCATACGGAAAACGGGATCGGCGTGGTCTACTGGGAGGGGACCTGGATCTCGGTGGGAACGGGTTCCCTGGAGGAAAACCAGGCGCTGTGGGAGGAACACGGCTCCGGATGGGCCAGCCGTTTTGCCGCTTCCTACGATCCGGAGGATGCAGGACAGTACTACGGCGGCAACGCAAGAGACAATCAGGCGCTGTTTGATGCCCAGGGTCGCCCGCTCCCGTCCCTGGAGGTGTTCCGTCTGGTTCGCGAGGGCAATGAGGTGCCTCTGGTAGTAGATGCGGTGGAAGATGTGTCTGTTGTGGTAGAGGCGGGGGGAGAGATCCAGCTGCCGGGGACGGTGCAGGCTGTGATGAACGACAATTCCCGCCGGGAGGTACCCGTGAGCTGGGATCTGACCGACGAGAGGATAGAAGAAATCCAAAGCAGAGGAGAAGGGGAGGTTCCCGGGCTGGCGGAAGACCTGCCTGTCCGCTGCCAGGTGACGATGGCCAAAGCGAATCTGCTGGTGAACGGCAGTTTTGAAGAAGGAGAGACGGGCTGGACCGTGACGGATCTCGCCGGGGCCGATGAGCTGTATGCAGAGGACAAGGCCTCTGACTCTCTCGAGGGTACGAAGCACATGCACTTCTGGAGCGCGGCGCGGAACAGTGTAGAGTTTACGCTGGAGCAGACGGTTGAAAATCTGGAACCTGGCTCCTATCAATTTGCCATCTCCGTTATGGGCGGCGACTGCGGAGAAAGCGAGATATACGCGTATGCAAAGACGGATGGAGAGACGGTGGCTTCCGCTCCCCTGACCATCACCACCTATGGAAACTGGGATACGGCTGTGCTGAAGGCACTTGCTGTATCGGAGGGGCAGAGCCTTACCGTAGGGGTCTATGTGAAATGCGCCGGCGAGGGAAACGGCGCATGGGGAAAGATCGATGACGCGCAGCTGACTCCGGAGGTCTGACGCGCCGGGAAAAAGAGCGAGAAGTGGGAATAATATCCAAAATGATGCAGAAAAACGGAAAAGATTTGTTGACACTCACAAATTAAATTGCTATAATTTACTTGATTTGGAAAGTAGGACTGCGAAGAAGGGTAAAACCCGGCGGCCTTTTTCTGCGACGCGTGTCGGAGCCATGCAGAAAAAAGAGGTCCGCAGCGGGGGAAATCCATCCTCGGTCAGGTTGTTTTTTGTTGTTTCTCCGGGGAGATCTTCCAGGAGCTGCTTTCAAAACCGATACGCGGTAAGGCAGCGAAAGGGGGATCTCCCTTTCGTGTTCCCATAACGCGGGAACAGAATTCCTGAGGGCGAAAAATTTAAAGGAGGATTTATATGAAAAAGATTTTTGCTTTGGTCCTGGCGGCCGTCATGGTCCTGGCGATGGGCACTTTTGCCAGTGCTGAAAGTGAAATCGCCGGTGAGTATGATGTGACCATCTGGGCACCGGATGCCGCTGTGGAATTAACCCAGCAGCAGGTCGAAGATTTCAACAGCAGCAATGAGCTGGGTGTTACTATTAAGGCAACGGTAGAGCCGGTCAGCGAGGCCGATGCCGCCACCAATATGATTACGGACGTCTCTGCCGGCGGGGATATATTCTTCTTCGCGCAGGATCAGCTCAGCCGTATGATTCAGGCCGGCGCTGTAACCAAGCTTGGCCAGGGTGCTGCCGGATTTGTGAAGGACAGCAACAGTGCCGGTTCGGTTCTGGCAGCCCAGTCCGGTACGGATTACTACGCCTATCCTTTGACGGCTGATAACGGGTACTTTATGTATTATGACAAGTCCGTAGTCCCCGACGAGGATGTGGACAGCCTGGAGAAAATTATAGAGGACTGCGAAGCAGCGGGCAAGAACATCTCTTTTGAGTTGGAGAACGCCTGGTACAATGCCGGCTTCTTCTTCGGCGTTGGCTGCCACTCTGACTGGATTACCGATAATGACGGAAACTTCATCTCCATCGACGATGACTTCAACTCCGAGAAGGGCCTGATAGCCGCAAAGGGAATTTATAAGGTGGTCTCGTCCACTAGTTATGTGAACTCCTCCAATGCGGATTTCGCCAGCGGCTCCGCGGTTGTGGTTACCGGTACCTGGAACTATGCGACGATTCTGGATCAGCTGGGAGACAACTTCGGTGTGGCGGATCTGCCTTCCTTCACGGTGGACGACACAGAGTACCACATTGGCTCCTACAGCGGCTGCAAGCTGCTGGGTGTAAAGCCGCAGGACGATGCTCTGAAGGGCGCGGCGCTCAATCAGCTGGCCCAGTACCTGACTGGCCCGGAATGCCAGCTGGCCCGGTTCACTGAACTCGGCTGGGGTCCCTCCAACAAAGAGGCTCTGGCAGATCCCTCAGTGCAGGCGGATCCGACTTTGATGGCTCTGAATGAGCAGAATAACTATGCAGTTCCTCAGCCCAATATCCACGGCTCCTGGTGGGATATTGCCAAGGTGATCTCTACCGACATCAAGGCCTCTGACGGTTCCGATGCAGCTCTGCAGGCGGCTCTGCAGAAGTATGAAGACAGCATTTCTGCGGTGTTCGAGATGACGGATGAAGTGCGCAACGCCTTTACCGTGATTGGTGCCATTAACGGCGATGAGTGGACGCTGGATCTGCCCATGACCGCGGAGGGAGACATTTGGACTTCCAACGAGGCCTATACCATGGATGCCGGCACAGAGTTCAAGGTACGCCAGGGGAAAGCCTGGGATGTGGCCTATCCTGCGGAGAACTATGTAGTAGAGACAGCCGGTACCTATTATGTGCAGTTAGACGCTGCCTCCGGAGAAATTTCTCTGGTCCCGGCGGAATAAATTGAAACGCACGAGTTAGCAATACACAAAAAGGAAACGGAAGGCCTGCCGGAGCCATAACCGGCTCCGGCAGGCAAACTGAGGAGTGATTCAATGAAACAATACAGTGATTTGGAATATCTGCGCCTATCCAAAGGGAAAAAATTCTTATATAGACTGTCATCCTTTTTTATGGCGATTCCAAGGGGCATTGGACACTTTTTCATGAATATCGGCTCCTATGTGAAAATAGCGTTCCTGGCTCTGGTCAACGAAATCAAGGATATTGTATCTACTTTTGTGCATGGCGACTGGAAGACAAAGACCTCTTTTGTGATTATGGGATTCGGCAACCTGACCCGGGGTCAGATTCTTCGGGGACTGCTGTTCCTGGTGTTTGAGGCAGTCTTTATCTTCTACATGGTGTTCACGGGATGCCATTGGCTGTCCCTGCTGCCCAGTCTGGGCCATGAGGGACCTTCCAGCGAATACAACGCCGTCCTGGACACCTATACCACGGTCTATCATGACAACTCCTTTAAGATTCTGCTCTACGGTGTGCTTACTATTTTTTTCATCATCGCCTTTATCTATACCTGGCGGGTGAATGTGAAGCAGAACAAGATCGCCGAACAGATTCTTCGCTCCGGGAAAAAACTCAAGGCGGACAAGGACGATCTGCGCTCCATGGTAGATGAAAACTTCCATGCGACGTTGCTTGCTCTGCCCATGACGGGCATTTTTATCTTTACAGTTCTACCCATTGTCTTTATGATCCTGGTGGCGTTTACCAACTATGACGGCGCCCACAACGGCTATTCCAATAACCTGTTCACCTGGGTGGGTCTGGACAACTTCAACACACTGTTCTCCTGGAAAAGCGGTGCCGGCGGCGGTCAGTCCTATTCCGCCACATTTGGAGAGATTCTTACGTGGACCCTCATCTGGGCCTTCCTGGCTACGTTTACCAACTACTTCCTGGGCATGTTCGTGGCCATGATGATCAACAAAAAAGGCATCCGTTTGAAGAAAATGTGGCGTACCATTCTGGTCATGACGGTGGCAATCCCTCAGTTTATCTCGCTGCTGTATGTGTCCAAGATGTTTGCCAGAAACGGACTCATCAATCTTTCTTTGATGGATTTGGGGTGGATTAAAGAACCGCTGCCCTTCTGGGAAAATCCCACGTGGGCCCGGGTCACGGTGATTATTATCAATATCTGGATAGGGATTCCCTATCTGATGCTGATCACTACCGGCATTTTGATGAATATCCCGGCGGATCTGTATGAATCTGCCCGTATCGACGGGGCAAATGCCTGGCAGCAGTACCGGAAGATTACGCTCCCGTACATGCTCTTCATCACGGGACCTTATCTGCTCACCAGTTTCACCGGCAACATGAATAACTTCAATGTGATTTATCTGTTGACAGGTGGTGGGCCGACGAATCCGGCAGCCTCAGGAGCGGCAGGCTCTGTGGGATATACGGACCTGCTGATTACCTGGCTGTTCAAGATCACCACCGGGGCGGAGAGCCAGTATTACCTGGCCTCAGTCGTGGGAATTATGGTGTTTGTCGTGGTGGCGCTGATTTCTCTGGTGGTCTATAACTTACTGCCGTCTATCAAGAATGAGGAGGATTACCAGTGATGAAAGAAAAACACCATATGGGTTTGAAAACCCTGAACCGCGTCAGCAATACCGGCATCTATATACTCCTCACGATTATCAGCATCATCTGGCTCATCCCCTTTGTTTTTATCACACTTCAATCATTCCGTGTGGAGTCTACCTACCAGGTGGGCTATGTGATTCCCCACCAGTGGGGATGGCAGAACTACATTAACCTGTGGAATTCTGACTTCAAGCGCTGGTATCTCAACACTTTCATCATCGCGATTGCCTGTGCGGTGCTGCAGACCATTATTCAGCTGTGCATGAGCTATACGCTCTCCCGCTTCCGCTTTAAGCTTCGCGGCCCTCTCATGCGATTCATGCTTATTTTGGGCATGTTCCCCGGGATGCTCACCATGATCATCCTCTACCGGGTGCTCAGTGATCTGGGACTGACCCAGGCCAACGCAGTTCCGGGTCTGATACTGGTGAGTGTAGCTTCCTCTGGCATGGGATATTATGTTTCTAAAGGGTTCTTTGATACGATTCCCAAATCGCTGGATGAAGCGGCGCGGGTGGATGGCGCGACGCGTTTTCAGGTGTTGCGTAAAATTATTCTCCCGCTGTCCAAGCCCATTGTCATTTACACCATTCTGACTGCTTTCATGGGCCCCTGGGGCGACTATGTATTTGCACGGTATGTAGCTTTCGGCACTTCTTCCGGCTACAACGTGGCTGTCGGTATGTACAGCTGGTTGAGCAATGACCAGATCGCAAGAATGTACACGACCTTCTGCGCAGGCGGTGTGGTTGTGGCTGTTCCGGTGACGATCCTGTTCTTGTGCCTGCAGAAGTATTATGTCGAAGGTGTGACCGGCGGCGCCGTCAAAGGCTGATTTGAAAGGAGCAGCGGAAAATGGCAAGTGTGAAATTGACGAATGTCAAGAAAGTATATGATAATAAAGTAGTAGCGGTCCATGATTTTAACCTGGACATCGCAGATAAGGAATTTGTGGTGTTTGTTGGACCTTCCGGCTGCGGAAAATCCACTACGCTGCGCATGATCGCCGGTCTGGAAGATATCAGCGAAGGTACGGTGGAGATTGACGGCGAGGTGGTGAACGACCTGCAGCCCAAAGACCGGGGCATCGCCATGGTCTTCCAGAATTATGCGCTGTATCCCCATATGACCGTTTATGACAATATCGCCTTCTCTCTTCGGCTGAAGAAAGTACCGGAAGATGTGGTGTATGAGAAGGTGACGAATGCAGCAGAGGTGCTGGGCATCACGGATTATCTGATGCGCAAGCCCCGGGCTTTGTCCGGAGGTCAGCGGCAGCGTGTGGCTATTGGCCGTGCCATGGTGAGGGACTCCAAAGTGTTCTTGATGGATGAGCCTCTCAGCAACCTGGATGCAAAGCTTCGGAATCAGATGCGTGCGGAGATTATTCTGCTTCGCAAAAAGCTGGATACTACCTTTATCTATGTAACGCACGATCAGACAGAGGCCATGACACTGGGCGACCGGATCGTCATTATGAAGGACGGCTACATCATGCAGGTCGGCACGCCGACAGAAGTATTTGAGCGGCCTGAAAATCTGTTTGTAGCCGAGTTTATTGGCGCACCGAAAATGAACATCATCAAGACCAAACTGGTTTTGGAAGGCGGAAAGTACTATGTCACACCTTTTGGCGCCAGAATTCCGGTGACAGGAGAAAAAGGAAAACTGCTGCAGGAGAAGAAGGTTCCCTCAAAAGAAATCCTGCTGGGAGTTCGGCCTGAGCATATTGTACTGACGGATGAGGGGGAAAGTGCGATTGCCTGCGCTCTTGTAGTCAATGAGATGATGGGTTCTGAACTGTACCTGCACGTAGACACGGCAGACGGCACCAGACTGATTGTGCGTGTACCGACGATTGACCTGGATGAAAAGAAGCGCAGTGCTCTTGTCAGCGGTCAGAATCTGCATATCACCTTTGAAGGAAAAGCAATGCACTTTTTCGATCCTGACACGGAGAAAAATCTAATCTTTTAAGGGACAAAAAGGCATTTTTTGTTCCATTGCAGAAATTGCAGAGGTGCATTTCACCTCTGCAATTTCTTAGGTGGTG
>CAZGAM010000020.1:0-13898 GCA_964523685.1 uncultured Oscillospiraceae bacterium
CGCAGCATAGTCAACGGCATGGTCCTTTCCTCCTCTTCTCAGAACATTTGGTTTTCCCGGTCCGGCAGTGTTAGTCATAGATAACTAACACTACATATGTTAGTTATTTCTAACTAATTTGTCAAGAGTTACTTCCGTCCTGCTCGGCAATTTCGTCATCCTGCCCTGCGCAGGGCAGAAAAAAGCGTCCTTGTTTGTAAGTTATAGCTAACTAACTCCCCTGTCTCATGTCTCTCTCCCTGTCCACAGTGCCATACCCGATCCGCTCAGACTTCTCTGCTCAGCGCCAGCCATGCCGTATGAAAAGGAGGATCCTCTGTCTGTTTTTCCTGTCCTGCCCCGTGCGAAGCCTGGCCGTATGAACAAAAGTGCCAAAAAAAGCATCTTTTTGCCCAAAGAAAACAGCAGTTTGCTTGCTAATTTTCATGAATGTGTGGTATAATTCTGAATGCGAATGATCCGCAGCGATATCGAGCAGCCAAGCTGTTCAAAAAGTTTCGCATAAGCCTGCAGGGTGTTTTGTCAAAAAGTCGATGACTGCATAGGCACAGGCGGGGATCTTTCTGCAAACACAACTTATCCGGCGTCATAGACGCGCTTAGTAATAGGAGAACATCACATGCTGGAATTTCGTTTTGACACACAGCTTCTCATTGAAGGGCAGAACCTGGACGAAGATGCCATTCACGATTATATTATGGAGAATATTCCTGGCGACTGTTTGCTTGCCGTAGGAGATGAAGATCTGGTAAAAATTCACTACCATACGAATATCCCTTGGAAAGTTCTGGAATATGCCTCTTCTCTGGGTGATATTTATGACATTGTAGTAGAAAATATGGAACGCCAGGAAAATGGGTTGCAAGGGTGAGGATGCTGAACAACCAGATGTTTTTTCTCCGTAAAATCCCTCTGGATCTAAAAAACTGATCCTTTGTGGGATGAAAATTGAGGTTTTCCCCAAAAGTGGACAATGATAATGGACGCTATGTCACAGCTCAAAGGGTACACGGATCACTTGTGTCTTCTTTCAAATTTTCCAGCGGCATTGTGGGACTCTGCAAGTGCCATAAGATCGGTGGAGTATGGGACACTGTGAAGACGAGACATGGTAGATGACACGAGCGTACATTGTGCTGAGTGTGTGGATTTTGAGAGTCATCGGGCAGACTTGCTTCTCTTGGCTGGCCTAGGCAGATATGCCTAGGCAAAGTCCTTCCAGGCGTCTGATACCTGCCAAACAAGGCTTGCTCCACAGCTCCACAAAAGCCGCCTGTGCCCCTAACAGCGTATGAAAATTTTCAAAAGCCCTTTCAACAACACCGCACGTCTTGCAGTATGATAGTGGAATCAAAAAAGTCGTATCCAGCCTAGAGGTGATATTATGGTAGCATCACCAGAGCAGATAAAAGCTCCAAGAAAGATAGTAAACCCCTATGATCAGAGAGCTCACAAAAGGAGAAACGTACAGGCACATGGGATTCACAAGAATCACAGGATGATGAGGACCGTACAAACGAACGTACAAACAGAGGAAGAGCGGATAAAAGAGCAGGAGCACCAGAAAGATCTTGAGCGCCTGAGGAACTTTCGGCCGATGGATGATTACTTCATTCGGGCAATGCTCAAAGACAATATCGAGCTGGCTCAGTTCATACTGCGCATCGTTACCGGGATAAAAAGCCTAATTCTGACGAGTTGTGAGACGCAGGCGGATATAAAACGGGTGACTGGCGCAAAATCTGTCTGCCTGGATGCCTATGGTACGGATGATGCGGGAAAGAAGTACGATCTGGAGATCCAACGCGATGATGAAGGAGCGGATCCACACAGAGCAAGATACCATTCAAGCTCCATGGATATTGAGAACCTGGACGAAGGGCAGGACTTTCGTGAATTGCCTGACACCTATACTATTTTCATCACGGAGAGTGATTTCTTCGGGATGGGAGAACCCTTCTATGTTATTCGGAGGGTGAATGAAACACTGGGACAGCCATTTAACGATGGCACAACCATTCTTTATATCAACGGCGAATACAGGGGGAACGATGATATTGGTAATCTCATGCATGATTTCAGCTGCAGTAAAGCGGAGGAGATGATCTTTCCTTTGATGGCAGGTCGCACGAGATATTTGAAGAAAACTACGGAAGGGGTGACTACCGTGTGCAAAGATTTGGAGGATATGAGAAATCAGGCTGAAGCTCGGGGCGAAGCTCGGGGCAAAGCTCTGGGCAAAGCTCTGGGCAAAGCTCAAGGCAAAGCTCTGGGCAAAGAGGAGCAAGCAAAAGAGACTGCATATGAGCTTCGTTCTATGGGCATGTCAGACGAATATATTGCCAGAGCCGTCAAAGTCGGTGTTAGTACTGTGAGCCAGTGGCTGTCTGAGCCGCAGGCATCGCCTGCAACGTGAGCACTAGTGATGCCCAGTAAGTTGCGCCACGAGAATAAACGAACCGGAGCGCTGCTGTCTTGTGGCACTCCGGTTATTGTCTAAGTTTCATCACTCTTTACTTCCTGATCAGATTCTTACATTTTGGACAAGCCGCGAATATTTTGATAATAGTTCAGCGCCATGTCCTCGTCTTACAAGCAGAAATTGTGGAATGCAGCGATAAATGAGAATCAAGCCTGCATCGCAGGCTGTCGAACTAGAAGGAAGTTTGCCTAAATACTAGGCAAACATGAACGGAGGCCTTGCCTAAACTATTATGACCAAGATGTACATCGTATACACGCTGCAGGACAATACGGACTTTCAACAAGCTGCGAATGCACTGGAAGAAACAGTATCTGATCTGCCCAACGGAGTAAGCCAAAAACTGAGACCGAGAAACGACCCGGAAATGCAAAAAGCCATCCCATGGATTCCTTTTGGAGATCTTGTTCAGATTCTTGACTTCCATGAATCTTGGCAGGCTCTTGAATTCGAAACCAGCCAAGCGTACAGTCACCAGAAAGAACGCACAAAAGGGATGTTCTCCAATGTAACAACCATTCAATGCCCTCTGGCAGACTGAGGTATATTTCATGGAGTTTTATAGTAACTATGAACAGGCTTTGGGTCTGCTGGATATACCCGCACAGTACGCGGAGCGCATTCAGCATCTGGGCAGGACCATATCACTGAAAAGAAATGAAGTTTTGTATAATAAGGGAGATGTGCCTGAAAGCTGTTACTATCTTCTGAAAGGACAGCTGATAGCCTATGAATACTCCATCTCCGGCCGGGAGCATATTTACAGCATTAACCTTCCCGGAGAACTTGTTCTGGTGCCTTCCATGGTGGTGACTCACCCACTGACTTTGAATTTTAGAGCAAGTGAATCCTCCCTGCTGGTGCAAATCTCCCGGCAGACCATGTTTGAAACCATGAGATCGGACCCCGATTTTGCCTCCATGTTGGTCTGTTCCCTGTCCAGGCGCCTGATCGCTACCATCGAAAATTCCCGGGAACAGGGCAATCATTCCATGGCCTGGAGATTATGTCATCTTCTTTTGGACTCCGCTGACCAGTCAGGAGTAGAATATGACGGTAAGATCCTGATCCAAGAAAAACTCAGCCAACAGTCCATGGCCAGCCGGCTCCGTGCCAATCGGGTCACGATAGCACGAATCATAGGAGATTTGAAAAATCTGGGACTGGTAGAATATATCAACGGATACTACTGTATCCGCAGTCTTCAGAAACTGCAAAAGCACATGGATTATCTGGAAGAAACAGAAAATGAATGAGAGGCTGCAGATGAGCGAGAGCTTCAAAACACCTCCTGTCCCCACAACCTTTTCACACCAGGAAGGAAACTGGAACACAGGATATATCATAAGCAGAAACACAGATTACAGCCAGTTTGTGTGGATACCGGTAGGGTATCTTCCTCCTACCGGGCTCTGGAGAGGAAAAAAACAGTCTTTTGGGGTCAGGAACTATGGATATAGCGCCACAGGGGGAATCCGGAGCGGTAAAGAGATCTCCGTGCAGGAGCAAAGTGTGGCGAAGTATGGCGGATTCTACCTGAGCCGATACTGTCTTACAGTGGACTCCAATCGCATAGTGCACAGTCTGCCGGATTGTCTGCCTGTCACGTATATCAATCGCTCAGACGCTGCAGACATGGCAAAAGAACTTGTCTGTCAGCCGGATGCAACCAGCCACCTTCCATATGCGGCAGAACTGGACTGCGCCCTTGCCTGGCTTATTGAATGCGGTGAGCTGACCCCGGATGACATAAAAAACGCCGCTGCCCGTCGGGATAGCCGCACCCATACGGATAACGTACTTCCCACCGGCAGCAATCCATCCCTCTATCGCAGGGGAATTTATGATCTTGCCGGTACGGTGGACGAGTGGACACAGGATTTTCCGGACAATGCCTTTCTCTGGGGATGCCAGCCCTGTGCCTGGCCTGCCTCCTCCCGCTGCTACTATGCCCCTTATGCCTGTTATGCATACACCGGCCTGCGGGCCGCTCTTCTCCTTGCCTGACAGGTTCTGTACCGGAGTTTGCAGAGAACAGGCCCCGGAAATGCCCGCGCATACCCGCAGCCTGTTCCTGTATCAGGTTTTCTTTTTCCCTCTTGCCGCGAAGATATCCCAAAGAAACATCGTACCGAGGCAGATTCCTGCAGCCAATACGGTACTCACAAAAAACATAATCCCGTATTCGGCACGTGTTTTTCCCATAGCCGCATAATATTCACCCCGAAAAGTGAACACGGTAAGAATCATCGAGACAGAACCAAGTTTACACTGTGCATACATCTTCCCTGTGTATTTCTCCGCTACCAGCAGACAGACGGTTCCCGCTCCTATGAGAAGGCACACAGCCGCATCGCTTTGAAAAATATTGTCCAGAAGTGTGATTCCAAATCCAAAAAGCACACCAATGCCGATAATCAGGCAGCGGGTCAGCCCGGCAGTCCAGGTTCTTTTCCAGTCCGTTTCCGTGATAAACACCGCTGCAATAGTCATTACACAGATGTTGATATAGTTGTCTGCTCCGGGATATAGTCTCATGATAAGCATATACACAAATGCCGTAATGCAGGCATTCAGGCCGGCTTTGACATCTATCTCCCGAAGACCTTTTTGGGGGTGCTGCATGATCATTCCTCCGTATACAACAGATGATTTTTTCATCATACAGAAGAACACGGTCAAATCCCAGTAGCCTGGCATACAGGAAAACGACCTCTTTTCGCCGCCTGCCATGCGCTTAGCCCTCCACAGGCAAACGACGAGGCAGAAAAGATCCCTTTTTTAAAACAGTAGTCTGTGCTACAGCTATAGCACAGGCTACTTTTCTTTTCAGGATCTTCCGGTATACTGGCATGGCAGAATCGGATCATACTTTCACGTGGAGGTACAACATGGTTTTACCAAAATTTGAGTACCTGGTTCCCCATACGCTGGATGAGGCTGTCAATCTCCTCAACGAGCTGGGACCCGGTGCGAGAATCATGGCTGGAGGCACCGACACCATTCCGCCTATGCGGGATAAGGCGCTGAAGGTTGACTACATCATCGATATCAAGCACATCCCTGACCTGGAGTATATCGATTACAATGAGAAGGAAGGTCTGAAAATCGGTGCTCTCACCAAACTCTATGACATTCAGACCTCCCGTCTGGTGCAGGAGAAGAATCCTTCTGTAGCGCAGGCTGCCAAATATGTAGCCTCCACCCAGGTGCGCAACAAGGGAACCATGGTAGGCAACATCTGCAATGCCTCTCCCTCCTGCGATACCGGACCCATTCTCATCGCCCAGAATGCAACACTGACGGTCTATGGAGCCGAACAGAGACGAAATCTCCCGGTGGGGAAACTGTTCACCGGCGTGAAGCGCACCAGCCTGGACCATGGAGAGATTGTCACCGGCATTGTCATTCCGCCTCTGGGAGAGGGAGAGTGTGCGTCCTATATCAAGCATGCTGTCCGGAAAGCCATGGATCTGGCCATTGTAGGGGTAGCTGCCTGGCTGAAGATGGACGGTAGCAGATGTCTGGATGCCCGCATCGCCCTGGGAGCTGTGGCAACCACGCCTGTACGCGCCCCCTCTGCCGAAGCAGTACTCATCGGCGCCGATTTGACAGACGACGTCATTGCCCAAGCTGGTCTTGCCGCCATGAATGACTGCCGGCCCATTTCCGATGTCCGGGCCAGTGCGGAATACCGCCATGATATGGTTCGTGTCTTCACAAAGCGGGCTGTGAAAAAAGCCCTTGAAGGATATGGGGAGGTTCCAATGAGATGAAAAAGATTCTGAGTTTCACGCTGAATGATGAGCCGACGCAGGTGCTCTGCGAGGACAACCGCTCTCTGCTGGATCTGCTCCGAGATGACCTGGGTCTCACCGGCACCAAAAAGGGCTGCGAAGAAGCTGAGTGCGGTGCCTGTACGGTCATGCTGGACGGACGGCCGGTCTGTTCCTGTGCCACGCTGGCCCGGGAAGTGGAAGGCTGCCAGGTCCTCACGGTAGAAGGCGTTGCCAAAAACGGAATGCTCCACCCTATTCAGAAGCAATTCATTGAGAAGTGGGCATTTCAGTGCGGCTACTGCACTCCGGGTATGATCATGTCCGCCAAAGCACTCTTGGATAAGAATCCGCATCCCACCGAGTTGGAGATCCGGGAAGCGATCGAAGGAAACCTGTGCCGCTGCACCGGGTATGTAAAGATTGTAGAAGCTATTCAGGCAGCGGCTGAGCAAATGGAAAAGGAAGGTTGGGATGCCTAATGAACAGATTTGCCGATAAAGAATACTTCCGCAAACCGGAAGACCTCCGGCTCATCAGCTCTACCGAAAGCCGGTACACCCACGTCGATGCCTATGAGAAGGTCACCGGCAAGGCAAAATACGCCGGTGACTATATGGCCCCAGGCATGCTCACCGCCAAGGTCAAACACAGTCCCTACCCCCGGGCCCGTATTGTCTCCATAGACACGAGCAGAGCAGAGGCTCTGCCGGGTGTCAAAGGCGTTCTGACCGGCAAGGACTTCCCTGTTCGCATTACAGAAGACATTGAGATTCTCTGCCAGAAAGAAGTCCGGATGGTAGGCGACCCTGTAGTAGCCGTGTGTGCCGTCGATGAAGAAACAGCCGAGGAAGCGCTGGATCTGATCGATGTCCAGTACGAGCAGATGCAGGCTGTGTTTGACCCTCTGGAGGCATTGAAAGACGATGCCCCTGACGTTCAGGGTTATGGCTACAACAATCACAATATTGGCCCTACCTGCCACCAGGTCGGTACCAATGATGGCAAGGATATTGAAGAGGAATTCGCCAAAGCAGCATACGTGCAGCATGCAGACTTTAAAACCCACCGCATCCAGCATGCCCCGATTGAACCTCATGCCACTTTCGCCACCTACGACCCTGAAAAGGACGAGTGGACTGTCTATCAGTCCACAACCATGAGCTTCGGGGATCAGTATTGGCTGGCTCACGGTTTTCAGAAAGATGTCAGCCACTTCCATGTAATTCGCCCTTATGTAGGCGGCGCATTTGGCAGCAAGTCCAACTGGCCTTATTCCGAGTTCATTGCCTGCGAGTTTGCCCGCAGGACCCTGCGGCCTGTCCGATTTGTACAGACCCGGGAAGAGGAATTCCAGACCATGCATGGCAGACACCCCTTCCTTATTCATATCGATACCGCCTTTGATAAGGACGGTGTGATTTTGGCCAAAAAAGCCAACCAGATTCTGGACGGCGGTGCCTATGGCGTCAGCCACTCCCAGTTTGCCGCTGTCAACCTGAGTGCCCTGTGGTGTGCTTTTCCCTATAAGATTGACGCCATTGACTTTCTATCCCGGCGGGTGCTGACCAACACCGCAGAGGGAGGTGCCATGCGCGGATACACTGCCTGTCAGGTTCAGTTTGCCCATGACCTGAATATGCAGTACGCCTCCGAGGCTATGGGCATCGACCCTATTGAATTTCGCAAGCGCAGTGCCATGGAACCTGGCTATCACTCCCCTGCCGGTCTCGTTGTGACTTCCTGTGCTTTTAAGCAGACCCTGGATGATGCAGCTGCGTTCATGCACTGGGAAGAGCGAAAAGATCATCTGAAACCCGGTGAAGGGATCGGATTTGCCGGTACAGCTTTTGTCTCCGGCACCGCCTCCCCTGTTCTGGATACACCCAATCAGACGCAGACTAATGCCACTGTCCGGATTGATCTCCATGGTGTGGTGAGCCTCTATTCCAATTGCCATGACAACGGACAGGGTGCCGATACTGTCATGACTGCCATCGTAGCAGAAGAACTGGGTCTGGATATGAACGAAGTCAAGCTCATTCAGCCCTCCACGTTTGACGCCGGCTATGACTCCGGTGCCTATGGAAGCCGTGTCACTTTCCTGGGTGGCAACGCAGTGCGGCGGGCTGCTGTGGATGCCAAACGCCAGATTCTGGAGGTCATTGGAGCCAAATGGGGAGTCGAACCTCATCTGTTGGACATCATTGACCACAAAATTATCTGCCGCGATCTGGGCAAGACGGATCTGGAAATGAGCTGGAAGGATGCTGTTTACGCCACCATGGCCACCAAAGGCGGCGATGAGGTGGTCGGCATCGGTTCATACTACCACCGTACCAACAACCAGCAGTTCCAGGGAAAGCCCTCCAACTATGCGCCGTCCTATGTATTTTCCACAGGCGCCTGCCATCTAACTGTAGACGAAGAGACCGGTGTAGTGGACATCGATGAATTCTTTTTTGCCCACGACTGCGGCAGAGCACTCAACAAGCGCGCAGTGGAGGCTCAGCTGGAAGGATCCATCTACTCCGGCTTGGGCTATGCCATGTACGAAGAGCTGAAGCTGAAAGACGGCCGCATGCTCAACCCAAACTTCCGTGATTATCGTATGATCACAGCCCTGGATATGCCGCATATCACCACCAAGTTCGACTATCCGCCGGATCCGGAAGGTCCTTTCGGAGCTAAAGAATGCGGCGAAGGTACTACAGCCCCCATCGCCCCGGCTATTGCCAATGCTATTCACATGGCCACTGGCCTGCATATCACGGAACTGCCTTTGGATCCGGAGCACATCTGGCGCCTGCTCCGGGAGCGGGATGCCAATAAGAATCCAGAAGGTGCTGAAGCCTGACTGTTCCTTAACGGCATGCCTGACCCGTCAGCATCCGGTTCCAACTGCCTGGAAACAGCAACCCGGGCAGTGAACACCTCTCCCCTGGGTTGGGCCGCAGAACGGAAATATTGACAGGGCAACAGAAAAAAAGAGCAGCGCACTCCTTTCCGTTACATGCATGTACAGCTCTGGCACGGCGTAACCGCCGTGCATGTTCAGGCACCGATGTTTTCTTATGTCCTGAAAAGCCGCCGTCCGAAAATCCGGAACGGCGGCTTTTCTTTTTAGGTATCAGTCCGCATCCAGCGGTTTATCATGATACGCATCATACAGTTCATCCACAATTGAGCTTATATGGTACCATTCTATCAGGGTATGGTAGGCTACCTTGCGCAGATATGCCTCATCACAGGGGGTTGCAGGTACCCGCACAATTTTCCCGTCCTTTGGCCTCCAGCCGATCCACTCCGCGCTTCGGCGCTCATATCCTCCGTCCGGCCGGGGACGAATCTGTCCCAGCGTCAGGTGGGCGCCTGCAAAATCGAATGACTCCCAGTCAGAAGTCTCATTCACTGCGAGACCACTTGCCTTCAGTTCGTCCACACGCTCCTGCGTCAGTCCATATTCCCGGAGATTGAACGCATGACGGATGGTATCGTACTTCCGCTCTCCCTCACCCATATCCAGACTCTCGGTGGTGTGGATGCCCTCCGATTTATCTGTCCAGTTGATGTAGTAATGGTCCCAGTGGTCTGCCGGATTCCAGATCTTATAACGCAGATTTCCGGTTCCATCCGGCTGACTTTTGGGATGAAAATTGAGCCAGTTCAGATACCAGAAGATCTTTTTCACATCCAAGCTGTCCGGAAATTTCATGTACGTCGCAATATAGCCGGATCCGTCCGGAAACATACAATAGGCATTCTCGTGTTTCATGTATATTCCCTTCGGTTGGAGCCAGTCCAAAAAGTTTTCAGCCGGAACCGTCTCCCGCCAGTCAATGGGAGGTGCAAAAATCTCCGCCTTCACCTCCTCCGGCAGATCTGCCATAGGACGATAGAACCGATACAGCGGCATCTGCTGTTCGGTCAAAGTCAGTTCCTGCATTTTGTTATACATATTCAAATCCCCTTATTTTTAAGTGTATAAAAACGGATGGCCGAAGGAGAGACCGCCCGGAAAGTACGGCCGGTATCCGTGAGAAAGCCCTCGTCATCCACGGCAAAGCTGGTAATGTCTCCGGAGATCATATTCCCACAAAAGAGAAACCGCCCGTCCGGGGACAGTGCCAGGGCCCGGGGAAGTATTCCCCGGCAGGAAATATGCTGGCAGGGTACCGGACTGCCGTCTTCATTCAGGCGGCACACCACAATCAGGTTGAGCCCGCACAGCGTGCAGTAGAGCATCTTTCCTCCGGGCTGCACCAGAAGATCCTGGGCTCCCACCGGTTTTCCGTCCACCAGGCCCGGATCTTCCTGCAACAGCGCTACCCTGCTGAACCGGCTCAGGTGTCCGGTGCTGCTGTCATAGTGAAAGCTGTTGAGAATGGCACAGTTTTCGTTGTTGACGTACAGGACCGGTTTTTCCGGATGAAAGGCAGCATACCGGGGAAAACAGGCCACTTCCGGGGCCTGCCAGCAGTCGGTCTGTATCAGTTTTCCCCGCTCCCGGTCCACACGAAAGGTATACACCCGGTCCATACCCTTGTCGCACACAGCCATCAGCTCTCCATCCGGACTGGCTACAACAGAATGAAGCCGGCTGATGACCCGGACCAGCTGAATATGTCCGGATACCGGATCCACGTCCCGGTGGGCATATTCTCCCCTGCCGTCCCCGCCGGGAACCACAGCTGCATCACATACCGTCCCCAGCGTGCCGTCCTCATAAAGGCGGAACAGAACCAGAGCCGTATCATCGAAAAGGACCTGATTGGAAAAGCTGCCATCCGGCTGCCGGATGATTTTGGTCACATGCCACGGATCCGCACAGTGACAGACGGTAAGATACTGCCCGCTCCTGTCCAGACACAGATAAGACGGCTCCGGACTCAGGGAGTCCCGCTGGTTCAGCAACGTCAGCCGGCCAGTTTCCCGGTTGATATGGAAGGCATACACATACCCTCCTCCGCCTATCTCGCCCCGCCGTTCCCCGCATTCGTCATTGCTGTAGAGAATGGCCCGGGACGGATCCAGACACAGCTGACCTGCCGCTATATCCGGTCTGACTGTTTCCAGCATCTTCAGCGTGCCGCTTTCCGGCTCATAGTCATAAAGGGTAATTCCCCTGCCTTTTGCCGGGGAGGCCTCGAAACTCCAGTTTCCCACATAGGCCAGAATCTTCTTTTTCACTGCTGTATCCTCCCCTCAGTCCGCATCGGCGGGAAGCACACTGTACTCCGCGTACAGATCCGGCAGGAAGGTAGCCAGGTGCTGCTGCTCCACCGTATTGTGGATCTGCACATCCCGCAGATACTGTTCACACAGCATGAACTCCGGTGTTTCCGGATCCCGTTCAAACCGGCCGCCCCTTGCCCGCCAGCCAATCCACTCCCGGGAACACGTCTCCGTCCCGCCCAAAGGACAGGGTCTCGTGACGGACAGCACCAGATGAGATCCGGGACAGTCAAAGGACTCCCAGCAGGCGGTGATGGACGCCCCGGCGTTCTGCAGGGCTTTGTATTGTTCGGGGGGAAAACCATAGTCCCTGACATCAAAATTGTGGCGGACACTGCGAATAGCCGTCTCTTTCCCCGAGCGACCCATGTCCAGGGTTTCCAAAGTATATATCCCCTTATGCATATCTCCGTCCACCAGGCCGTGATCCTGGTGGTCCACCTGATTCCACAGCTTGTAGCGGATATTCCCGCAGCCTTCCGGCAGATTTTGGGAGCGGATGTTCAGCCACCGTACATACCACATGCGCATCTCCGGAGTGATGTTCCCTGGCAACACGGAATAGTTGGCGATGTACCCGGTCCCATCTGGCAGTATGCAGTAGCCGTACTCAACCCTGTCATATCCCCGGGGGCGGAGCAGATGCTGCCACTGCTCCGGCAGCAGCGCCTCTGCAGGATCCATGGGCCCCTGAGCGAGCAACTGACGATACAGCGGGTTGGGAGTGTGCAGGGGATAATCCGTATAATATTTTGCCACAGGCAGCTGCTTTTCCCCGGTAGTCAGCTCCGGAATATCATAGGTCAGTTTCACGGCATTTCTTCCTTTCTGTGATTTTGGCCAGATAAGCGGTGTGCTGCACCAGATCCGGGATCACCACATCGGGGAGACAGCGAAACTCGTCGTAACCGGGTACCATGGCATAACCGCGGGAAGCATCGCACCGCCTCAGGGTCTCCCCGTCCAGGATGTAATGACTCCGGCAGAGGGTGCTGGCATTATGGGTCAGGAGCACGGTATTCTCCGGCGCTGCATGCAGCATGGCCCTGCCCACAGAGGAATACAGCTCCGCCCCGGCCCCCAGCAGAGTCAGCTCCCCTATGCGGATCATCTGCAGCCGGAGGGTATGGGACGGCACCTCCGGGCCGATCCTGAATTCCGCAGACCCATCGTCATGGCGGATGCAGTCACATCCGGGTGTTACCGACCAGCTGACGGCTCCGGCCACCTCCCCGGAGGTCTTTGTACAGCAGATTGTCCGCAGCAGGGTCCTGATGTCCGCATAATGGCGCTGGGACACTGTCCGCAGACACACCAGCGCATGCTCCAGGCCCCTGGGTCGGTATTCACAGATCCTGCCTGTCACCGGATCCGGCAGAATGGTCTCGTTGAGATGGATGGGATTCAGGTCTCCGGCCGCTCCGCTGGACCAGACCGCCACCGCACCGGGATATTCCCGCTCCAACATTTTGCTGACAGCTCCTCCTGCGTCGCTGCTGATTCCCATGGCCCCCCGGCCGTCAAAGTCATTCCAGATTGTGGTCACATTGTGCATGGCATAGTTGACCAGCAGCGCCAGCGGAGCCCCGGTCAAATCATCCACCCGCAGCACAAAAAGCCGCCGGTCTGCCTGTCTGACAGGATCCGCCCCCAGACCGCACACGGGAAAAGGATGTCCCTGTTCGTCCAGATACGTATATTCCTGCAGCCGGACCACATTGACCCCACTCTCTCCCCATGCCCAGCCCATTCGGGCCGGAACACAGCTTTTGAGCGCCTCGGTCGCCGCATCCAACGCCTGCCGGTGCAGATACCGGGTAAAAGCCTGACTTGCCTGCCGTGTTTCAGCGCTCTGACGGTCCCTCTGCTCCAGGTCAATCTCATTGAAAGGCACCGCATGGGTGTGCGTGCTGAAAAAGAAAATGCAGTCCTCCTCCAGCCCGGTTTTCTCAGACAACTCCTGCAGAAAAGCCTCCGTACAGGGAGCTGCCGTCATGTCAAAGGCCAGCAGCAAAGCCTTCTTCCATGCATTTCCCAGTACCACAGCCCGTACGGAAAGATCATCTATCACCCCGGCAAAACGGCACTGTTTCAGACCGATCAGGTGGGGCAGCAATTCTGCCGGCGGCGTAATGATGCGCCTGGCTGCCCCGCAGAGCAGCTGCTGAATCTGATCTTCCCTCATGATCCTCTCCCCCCTCTCTCTGTTTTCCTTCATCCTGTGCCGTCCGTATTCCACCGGGAAAAGCCTTGGCTTTTCACCTCAGAGTGGCTGTCCGCCATGAACATGTCCGTGTGAACCTCTCCCACCGTGATGGGTGTGTTTCTGCCCCCGGTCCCGGGAGCCATGGTGTTCCCCGGATTCCCCTTTTCCGCCCTTCCGGCAAAGGTTCGGTTTCCCCGTG
>CAZGAM010000020.1:13998-18988 GCA_964523685.1 uncultured Oscillospiraceae bacterium
GCCCGGGCTGTCCAGAGGGCAGTGCCCGCCGCATCAGGGGCATGTCCGGTTTTCTGTCATGATGGTTCCCCCTGGAAGCTTCCTGCGGACATTCCCGCCCTGCATGGTTTCGACTCTTACCCGGCCGTCTTCCTCTGCCAGCGGACTGCTTTACTGTTCTCCCGGCTCGCCGGGAAAGAATGCCTTTTCGGTCAGGGCTTCATACTGCTCCCCGGTGAGGGTGCAGTGATAGAACATCTCGTAGTAATCCCGCACATCTTCCTGAAGGTCATAATCCGCCTCATCGGGGTACAGCAGCTTGGCCAGCCACATCATCCCCAAAAGCCGCTGTACGGACGGCGGAAACCCCAGCCAGTTGTAGGGCTCGGACGGCACCTGGCAGTAGCGGCCGCTACGCACGGCGGACATGGTCTGCCAGCTTGGATCCTCTGCCACGGTGCTGTAAATGCTGTCCGGGGCAAAGATCAGCACATCCGGATCCCACAGCATGAGCTGCTCCATATCTACCTCATTGCCCGTTCCCTTGGAAGACGGCTCCTCCACCACAGCCAGATTGTCGGCCAGCATGTCGATGATCCCGGAGTGGTAGGAGTCTTTGGCAATGACGTTCAGCCCTTCCGGTCCTGCTATATAGAGCAGGCTCACCTTTTCCACACGCTCTGCGATGGCAGCCGTCCGGCTGGCAATTCTCTCCCAGAAAGCCGCCAGATGCTCAGCTTCCTCTTCCATGTCCAGAAGATCCCCCAGCATCCGATAGGCCTCGCCGGTGGTGTCCACACCGGCGGTAACATGCACAAAGGGGATACCCGTCTGTTCCTGCAGGGCATCGAGTTCTTCTGCCATATTCTCTTTGGCCTCTCCCACGTCCACCACCACCTGAGCGCCGGTGGACAGAAGCGTCTCCAGATTCAGCTCTCCTTTTCCCCCGTATAGCTGTCCGATGACATCCATGTTGAAGTACCGGGTATCCAGGTATTTTTCCGCCCCTTCACTCCAGGCGCCGGAAAGCCCCACCAGTTTGTCCGGACACAGGGAAAACAGGACAATCTGCGCCAGAGGACCGGAGAGCGCAACCCTGTCAATCACCGCCGGCACTTCTGCTACCCGGCCCAGGGAATCCGTAAACTCCCGGGTCCCGCCTTCCGCTGCAAAAGCCGTTGCAGGCAAAGACAGGCATAGTGCCACCACAAGAAGCAGCGAAAACCACTTTTTCATCCATTCTCTCCCTTCGTTTTTTCATCTGACCTTCCGGGGAACCAGCACCCGGCCGCAGGGGGTATCTGCAAATTCTGTCTCTATGGCATAGAGCTGCCGGATAAGCTCTCCCGTCAGAATAGTCTCCGGCTCGCCCAGGGCCGCTATGCTGCCATGGCAGACAGCCAGCAGCCGGTCCGCATAGCGCAGGGCGTGCTGCGGGTCGTGGGTAGACATAAGAATTCCATATCCTCCGTCTGCCAGAGTGCGCACCTGCTCCAGGACCCGGAACTGATTGCCGTAATCCAGCGCGGACGTGGGCTCATCCATGATCAGGATGTCTGCCTGCTGGGCCAGGGCCCGGGCAATCAGCACCAGCTGCTGTTCCCCGCCGCTAAGGCGGGAAAAGTCCCGCTCCGCCAGATCACGGATGCCCATCCGGTCCAGGGCGGACCAGGCGCATGCCAGGTGTTTCCGCCCCGGCCGGGAAAAGGATCCGATTTGATGGGCCGCCCCCATGAGCACGGTATCCAGTACTGAGTAGCCGAAGACAGGCCGGTGGATCTGGGGAATATAGGCAATCTTCCGGGCCATCTGCCGCCGGGAGAAAGTCCGTATGTCCCTGCCGTCCAGAAGTACCCGGCCCGTATAGTCCGGCAACAACCCCAGAAGGCAGCGGAACAGGGTTGTCTTTCCGCTTCCGTTGGGTCCCAGCACGGAAAGAAACGTCCCGCTCTCCACCGTGAAAGACAGCTCCTGCAGCACCGTTCTGCCTCCGAAGGTATAGCCCAGGTTATCGGCAGTCAGTGTCACAGGATGTTCTCCTTTCTTGTCATGAGGAACAGGAAAAAGGGCGCACCTGCAAAGGCGGTCAGAATCCCGATGGGAATCTCCGTGGCCAGGAGATTGCGGGAGAGGTCGTCCGCCAAAAGCAGGAAGGCTGCCCCGAAGAGCATGGCCCCAGGCAGTACATACCGGTGGTCGCTGCCCACCAGTTTCCGGCACAGGTGCGGTACTATAAGCCCCACCCACCCTATAGTTCCGCTCACTGCCACACTGCCGGCCGTAAGCAGGGTAGAGCAGAGAATCACCACAAACCGCAGCCGGTTCACAGCAATTCCCATGCTCTCCGCCTCCTCTTCCTCCAGCGTCAGCATATTGAGCCGCCAGCGCAGCAGAAAAAGAGGCACAAGACCCGCCAGGGCAGGAACCAGCACAAGGCAGACATCGCTCATACGGGCCCCTGAAAGGCTTCCCATCAGCCAGTAGGTGATGGCTGGCAGCTGATCGGTCGGGTCTGCTACCAGCTTGATATAACTGGTACCGGCCGAGAACAGGGAACTGACCATCACCCCCGCCAGCAGCAGGTTCACCGCCCGGTTGCCACGGGTATGACTTTCCACCAGATAGACCAGCGCCACTGTCAGCAGGCTGAAAGCGAAGGCGCAGAATACGGTCGGTCCCCTTCCCCACCGCAGCAGGATGGCCAGGGCGGCTCCGAAGCAGGCACCTGCAGAAGCGCCCAGAATGTCCGGAGATGCCATAGGGTTGCGAAATACGCTCTGGAAGCCCACACCCGCCACCGACAGGGAACAGCCCACCAAGGACGCCAGCAGAATCCGGGGCAGGCGTACGTTGCATACCGCCACCGCCATGCTGTCTGTCCAGCTCTGGGACAGTCTCCACCGGGGAACCAGCCGGCCGGCTGTGTCATTCCATAAAATCCGGACCACATCCCCCAGCGGCACAGGGTACCGGCCAAGGACAAAAGACGCCAGCACCAGGGCCAGCAGCAGTCCCGCCAGGACTCCCAGCCGCTTTTCCGACCGGCGGCCGGGCGATCTCTCTCCCGCCCCGCTTTTCACAGGCAGACCCGCCCTTGCGGAAAATACCGCTGGAATACGGCCTTGCCCAGATCCCGGATCTCCCGGTCCATCCGGCGGCAGGTCTCCAGAAACCCGGCTCCCTTTTCCGTCAGCACAGAGCCGCCCCGGGTGATGCCGCCCCGCTTCCGGATCAGCAGGGAAAATCCCAGCTCCTCCTCCGCCTTCCGGATCATCTGCCAGCCTCTGGAATACGACATGTGCAGGCAGGCACAGGCCCGGTGGATCGATCCGGATGCCTGCACCAGCTCCAGCAGCTGCATGCATTCCGGTCCCCAGAAAACTGACTCCTCCTGCAGACAGACCCGAAGCTGCAGCTGCAGGGGCAGGGCCCTTCCCGTTCTCTCCCGGCAGCAGTGCAGCAGGGTACAGTATTCCTCCCTTGTATCCGCCTCCAGCAGGACTCCCTCATCCGGCACGTCCAGCTCTGCCGGGGTAACAGCGCAGGCCGCTAGAGCCTGCCGCATGCCCCCGTCCCCGGTATACGTCGCAAGGCGGCTCAGCAGTGCCCGGGACACCAGCGCCGGATGGCCTGTCCTGCCACAGAAGCGGGGCCGGATAAAATCCCCTTCCGCTTCCAGAAGGGCCTCTATGGTAGAAACCTGCACCAGAGGGATATCCGCCGGTGTAAACAGGATCCGCTCTGTCTCCGGGGGCAAGGCCGACGCCCCCAGCACCAGGGAATCAAACATCGCCGTCTCATAGTAGCGGTCATTCCGCACAAAGAGGATACCTCTCCCGGCCAGGCTTTCCTCCAGCTCCTGCGCCCGGTAGCCGTCAACCACAACCACCGGTCCGGCACCGGCTGCCTGCAGGGTGTCCGTCACCCTCCCGATCATGGTTTTTCCGTCTATCATCATAAGAGGCTTGAACTCCCCCATCCGGGAAGACACCCCTGCCGCCGCCACAATCGCCCCCAGCGCACCCATCTCTCCGAATCCTCCCGATATCCTCCGAAAAAAATCACGTAGTTTCATTGTAGCGGACCGTACCAAAAAAGACAGTAGTCCAGCCTACAGCCGCAGGAATATTGCGCCTGCGGGGAAGTCTCTCTTTCCATTCCTTTGCCATGATACAGAGGTCAGGTATTTTGACCGGATTGCAGACTCCATAAGCGAAGATAATGAGGACTTCTATACATTATGTAATCCCTCTTGTCCTGTCATAATTGTTTGGATAATAAAGAAGCCCCTGGGAAGCCGGCGGTCAGGTACCGGCCACACATGGGCTTGGGCTTATCTGTCTCTCCCTCTCCTAACGGGTAACCGGGAAAACCATTCTTTCCGGAAATTTTCTTCCCATGAACCGGGAACTGCAAAAACACACAGCCGCCGAAGAGCCTTTAAGGAACCGAATTCTGCGCCAGGGCGTTCTCCACCGCTTCCATGATTGCCTCAGAGGAAACGGTGGCACCGCTGACAGCGTCCACGCGGGGGCTCTGTCTGGCGATGATCTCCCGGATCACCTGTCCCCGGGCCATATCAAAATAAGCCGGATCCATCTCCTCTGAAACGGCGCTGACGGAGGTGATGGACCCGTCTGTCAGCGTCACACGCACACGGATATACCCATCGTAACCATAGGTCTGCCCCTCCAGGATCTGTCCTGCGCCACTGGTCCCGGTGCCGGTCCCGCCGCCCTGGTCCGGTGCTGCGCCGGTTCCTGTCAGACGGCACAGGGAGAAGACAAGACAAAGAGCCACCGCCGACAGGCCCAGGGAGAGCAGCAGGGACCGCCCGGCAGGAACATGCGCTGACAGCATTTTTTTCCGTATGCGGCATACGGCGTAGCTCCCGTATACGAGGGTGTAAACCACCGCATTGAAAACGGCACTTTCCCTGCCCTGCGCAGCCCCAGGGGCTGTCACCAGCATGATGTGTACGTACTGCAGGGCATAAAAGAGGTAAGCCAGC
>CAZGAM010000021.1:0-15604 GCA_964523685.1 uncultured Oscillospiraceae bacterium
GCGGCATGAATGGCGCTATTCTTTAAATGTTAATTTTTTAATGCAATCGAGTATAGTCACAGGCCAAATTCATCAGAAAGTGCTGACATCTGTGAAAAGTTTGAATCATAACAAAATTTCATGCAAGACATTATGCTCACGGCCCATGCGTTGAAGATGGAACGCAAAGAGAAAGCGTGGTGTTGTGTCAACGCACGCAAGAGAGATCTTAAGATTTTGAAAAAAAGGTTTTGCGCCGATTAGGGTCGCTTCTTGAGCCCGATTTTCACACATAAGTTCATATCCCTAAAAAACAGCATGACTGTGCTTCGCCGCCGCCAGGCCGGCGCTGTGCCCTGTCGCCCAGGCGATATGTAGGTTGAATCCGCCTGTATAGGCGTCTACATCCAGAATTTCCCCGGCGAAATACAGTCCTTTCACCAGCCGGGATTCCATGGTTCTGGGATTGATCCCGGTCACATCCACCCCGCCGGCGGTGACCACCGCCTCTGCCCAGGGCCGGGGTCCGGAGAGAGGGACCGGGAAGTTCTTGATTGTCTCCCCCAGGCGCTTTCTCTCTTCTCTTGTGACGGAATGGATCTTGCGGTTGCCGGGAACCCCGGCGGTCTCCAGGATCACCCCGATCAGCGACCGTGGCAGAAGCTCTATCAGGCCATTGGCAAGGTCTCGGTTCCGGTACTTTTCAAAATCTCTTTGAATCCGCGCATCCAACTGCTCCGGGCTCAGGGCGGGCTTGAAATCCAACCGAAGCCTGTACGTGCAGCGGTCCCAGTGTCGGATATGGGCACTGGCAGAGAGGACCAGCGGACCGCTGACCCCAAAATGGGTGAACAGCATCTCCCCCCGCTGGCTCCAGAGAATCTTTCCATTTTCTTCCAGGCACAGCTGGATGTTCCGAGGCGCAAACCCTGCCAGCTGCCGACAGAAGCCCGCCGGGCTTTCCAGCGGCACCAGGGAGGGCCGGGGGGCAACCAGTTTATGGCCCAGAGCCCGTGCCATGGTGTACCCGTCTCCGGTAGAACCGGTAGCCGGATAGGATAGTCCCCCGGTGCACAAGATAGCGGCCTGGCAGGCAGCCACGCCCTGACTCGTTCGCACCCCCGTGACGGAGCCGTTTTCGGTCAGTACTTCCAGCGCCCGGGCCCGCTCCCGGCGTGCTCCCCTTCTCTCCAGTTCGCAAGCCAGGGCCTCCGCCACATCCGCCGCCCGGTCGGACACGGGAAATACCCTGTTTCCCCGCTCGGTCTTGACCGGCACGCCCAATCCGGCAAAAAAGTCCATCGCCGCCCGGGGCGGGAACGCCGTCAGGCAGCTGGTGAGAAATTTCCGATTGGTGGGCACATGCTCCAAAAAGGCGGGCACATCGCAGTCGTTGGTCAAATTGCACCGGCCCTTGCCTGTCAGGCGCACTTTCCGTCCCAGCACCTCATTGGGCTCCACCAGCAGGGTATCTGCCCCCTGACCGGAGGCGGTCACCGCAGCCAGAAGGCCGGCGGCCCCTCCGCCGATCACAATTACCTCAGCTTTCAACGTCGGTAAAGGCTCCATATTCACTCCACAGTCGCTCCAGATAGTTGAAGGTCTCGGCCAGAGAGTCTTTTTTCCGGACCGCTACGGCAACAATTAAGGCATTGATCACACTCAAGGGGGCGACCAGGGAGTCCAGGAAGGACACCATATCGCTCTTGGCGTACAGGCAGATATCCGCCCAATCGACGAAGGGAGAGCTCTGATTGTCCGTAAGCGCGATGACGGTAGCTCCATGCTCCTTGGCAAACTGCATGGCCGTTAGGGCGGACGCACTGTACCGGGGATAGCTGATGCCCACATAGACATCCCCCGGTCCGATATGGATCAGCTGCTCATAGACCTCGGCGGCAATGGTATTGTAGATCAGGCGCACATCCTCTACCAGCAGATTCATATAAAAACCCAAGAAACTGGCCAGGGAGGCAGAAGAGCGCATACCCACGATATACAGGTGCTTTGCCCCCACGATAGCCTCTACGGCTTGGTCAAAGCTGTACCGGTCCATCTCCTCCAGCGTCGATCGGAGCTTTTCCATATCGCTGGTCATGGCAGCCTTGAGGATATCCGCCCCCTCCATCATATCCTTGGCTACTGCGATGCGCTGTACACTGGTCAAGTGGTTGCGGGCCATCTCCTGCATGGTCTTGCGCATACTGGGATAGCCTTTAAAGCCCAACTTGGCGGCAAATCGGATCACGGTGGCTTCACTGACCCCCACCGCGCTGCTCAGCTGCTTGGCATTCATAAAGGCTGCCTTATCCAGGTTGTCCTTGATATATTGAGCAATCAGCCGGTGATTTTTGCTGAGCCGGCTTTCCGACTCGCTGATCAGAGCCAGAATATCCTTCTCCATACTCTCCTTTCCGTTGTCCTCCCTGTTTCGATCACAGGCTCTGCAAAGCGGTTCTCTCCTCTCTCGTCAGATACCGCCACTGCCCGACAGGTAAGGACCCCAGCCTGACCGATCCCTCGGCTATCCGAATCAACCTGGTGACAGCCAGGCCGCACGCAGCGCACATCCGCCGGATCTGCCGGTTTTTCCCCTCGTGGAGCACCATCTCCAGCTCCGCCCGGCTTCCCTGCCGCTCCCGGAGTGATACCTGGACTTTCCCCACAGGTTCCCCGTCCAGCCGTTCCAGCCTCCGAAGAGCCGCCAGCGAGGCAGTGAGTTCCTCCCCCTGGACGAAGACGGTATACACCTTCTCCACCTGGTGGGAGGGATGGGTCAGCCGGTAAGTCAACTGCCCGTCGTCCGTAAACAGAAGCAGCCCCTCGCTGTCCTTATCCAGACGGCCTACGGGATGCAGTCCCCGGCCGGCGCTGGCAATCAGCTGCGCCACCGTGTCCCGGCCCCTGTCATCCGACATGGTACTCAATACCCCTCTCGGCTTATGGAGCATGGCATAGCGGTACCCCGCAGGTTGCTGGATCCTTTTCCCGTCCACCTGGATCCTGTCCTGGTCCGGATCCGCCTTTTGTCCCAGATGCGCTGTCTGGCCGTTGACGGTCACCCGTCCCGCTTCAATCATCTGCTCCGCCTGCCGCCGGGAGGCGACCCCCGCGGCCGAGAGCAGTTTCTGCAGTCGCTGTTCCATAGTCCCGCCGGCGCCCTCCTGTCCGGATGCGCGCCGCCCCGCTTTCTTCCTAAAATGGTGCACCCTGGCTCCGCAGAACCCGGCCGTTCATTCGGCCGGGTTTTCCTCTGTCTTCTCCTGCGGCGCCAGTTTTTCCCCGGTCCCGCTGCGCAGGTCCGAGCCGTTCTCCGCCTCCTGGAGCGCCTTTAACTGCTCCACTTTCTCCTGCAGTTCCCGGGCCGCATCGCTCTCGGCCAGATTCGGAAGCGGCGGCAGCTGGTCCAGGGAGGAGATACCCATGGTCCGCAGAAACAGACCGGTGGTCCGATAGAGGGTGGGCCGGCCCACGGTCTCCAGGTGGCCGCAGGGCTCGATCATCCCCCGCTCCGCCAGCACACCCATGGTATAGGCGCTGTCTGCGCCTCGCATCTGCTCCACATAGGCCCTGGTGACCGGCTGATAGTAGGCTACAATGGCCAGCACTTCCAGAGAAGTCGGGCTCAACCGAGGGGGCCGGCGCTGCTCCAGCACGGCTGTAATCAGCTCCGCATACTGGGGGGCGCTGTGCAGCTGCAGGCTGTCCTGGATCCGGACCAGCCGGATGCCCCGGTTCTCCCGCTCATACTCGCCGGCCAGGTCCAGCGCCGCATTGGTTACCTCGTCCTCCTCTGTGCCCAGCACCTGTGCCAGGCGGCGGATAGGCAGCGGCTCTCCGGAGGCGAACAGCATAGCCTCCAGGGCCCCCTTTACTTCCACATTATCCATAATCCAGCCCTTCCAGGATGGTATCCAAATCTCCGCCCTGATAGCGGACGGTGTAGTCGTCTTCTTCCCGGTCGATGTGCACACTGCCCAGCGAGCACATGGTCAGCACCGCCAGAAAAGTCGCCACCAGCTCGGACCGGGTCGCCGCCAGGGCGTACAGTTCATTCAGTGGAACGGAACCCCGGTCCCGGAGCAGAGCCATGAGCTGCCGGCTCTTGTCCTGGACGCTGTAGAGAATGGGCTTGGGAACGGGAACCGGCTGGTGCTCCTCCTGCTCAGGAACCGCTCTGTCCACCAGGGAAGCCAGGGCCCGGAGCAGCTCCCACGGCTCATGGCGGTAGTCGTAGGGCCCGTACCGGGGCAGGGGCTCCTGGGGGGTAGAAAACAAAAGCAGTCCCCTCTCCAAGGCCTGGGCCATTTCGGGAATCACCTTTTTGACCGCCGCCAAGGCGTCCCGGCTGCGCAGCTGTTCCAGAGAGCTCATCAGCTGTTCCAGTTCCGACACCTCTCCGGTGCCCGCCAGCAGTGTCTTCGCCTTGATGTAGACCAGGTGTGAGGCCATCTGCACAAACTCGCTGGCTATGTCCAGGTCCATCCGCTGCATCTCATCCAGCCAGGCCAGGTACTGATCCAGGATCTCGGAGATTCGGATGTCCCGGATCTCAATTTTATTTTTCGACAGCAGCATCAGAATCAACGTGAGAGGACCCTCAAAGTCCTGCATCTGCTCTTCTGTTCTGATGACTCCCTCCAGATGGAAGGTCGGGTTTTCCATGCGCATCCCCCCTCTGTACCCGTGTTCGGCCGGCGCTTTCGCCCCGGCTCAGGGACTGACCAGATGAAAACCAAATTCCGCCAGGAAAAACAGCTTTTCGTACAGCCAGCCGGTGACCGTGGAGAGCACCCCGGAGGTGGCTCCCGTCACAACCAGGACCATCAGCAGGATCATGCCGTAGCGCTCATAGCGCATGAGCTTTTCATACGCCTGGTCGCTGAGAAAGGAGAACAGCACCTTGGACCCGTCCAGAGGAGAGATGGGAAGCAGATTGAATACCGCAAGGGACAGGGACAGGTAGCCGGTGGTCATAATCATCTGAAAGAGGCTGCGCGCCACGGTGCCGCCCTCCACATACAGCCATCGGTAGGTCAGACCGTACAGAAACAGAAAGAACATGGCTATCACCAGATTGGCGGCGGGCCCCGCCAGGGCTGTGATGGCCATGCCCTGTTTCGGCTTTCGGAAATTGTACATATTGACCGGCACCGGCTTGGCCCAGCCGAAGCGGAACAACACCATCATCACCAGTCCCATGGGATCGATATGCCGCAGGGGATTCAAGGTCAGCCTGCCCGCTCTCTTGGCGGTGTCATCTCCCAGCGCATAGGCTGCCAGGCCGTGACTCAGCTCATGGAGCGTAATGCAGAGAAGCGCCGGCACCACCGACAGAAGGATGTCGAGGACCACGGTCCAATCCAGGTTGCGCCAGATATTGGCTATCGTCATCATATTGTGTCACACCACCTCGCGATAACGCCCAGCAGTTCCCGCCGGCCCAGCCTGGTCCGGGCGGAAAAGGGGATCAGCTCCGTCCCCTCCTCCAGTGCCAGGCTCTGGCGGATCTGCTCCAGGCTGCTCTGCGTCTGCGATTTTTTCAGCTTGTCCCATTTGTTGGCCGCCACCGCGAGGCCGCAGCCGCACCGGAGGAAAAGACCCGCCATCTGCCTGTCCAGCTCCGTGGGTGAATGACGGGCGTCCACCAGGCACAGGCCCAGCCGAATCCGCTCCCCCTCGGCAAAAAAGTCCTCCATCAGCCGGGCCCAGCGGGCTTGCTCCTCTTGGGAGACCCGGGCGTAGCCGTAACCCGGCAGGTCCACGAACCACACCTTTTCGCCCGCCAGGAAGTAGTTCACACTGGCTGTCTTGCCGGGCTCGGACCCGACGCGGGCCAGGTTCTTCCGGTTCAGCAGGCAGTTGATGACCGAGCTTTTGCCCACATTGGATCTGCCCGCGAACACGACCATCGGCCGGTCGTCCCGGATAAAATCGGCAGGCCGGCCGGCGCTGCGCACGAACCGGGCCTCAGAGCTCATTTTCCGGGCTCCCCGGACACAGCGCCGCGTCCAGCACCGTCTCAATGCGGCTGGCGGGAATAAAGTGCAGTGCCTGGCGCACCGCCGGGTCGATTTCCGCCAGGTCCGGCTCGTTGTCCTGGGGAATAATCACCGTGTGGATCCCCGCCCGCAGGGCGGCCATGGTCTTCTCCCGCAGGCCCCCCACCGGCAGCACCCGGCCCCGGAGGGTGATCTCGCCGGTCATGGCCAGATCCTGCCGCACGGGCACCCCTGCCAGTGCCGACACCAGGCAGGTGCAGATGGTCACCCCCGCCGAGGGCCCGTCCTTGGGGACAGCGCCTTCCGGGAAGTGGATGTGCACGTCCCGGGTCTTGTAAAACTGGGGATCGATCCCCAGGTATCTGGCCCGGCCGCGAATATAGGTCATGGCTGCCCGGGCTGACTCCTTCATCACATCGCCCAGATTGCCGGTCAGCTCCAGCTTTCCGGTCCCCTCCATGACGCCGGTCTCCGCGTCCAGGATCTCGCCGCCCGCCTGGGTCCAGGCCAGGCCGTGTACCAGGCCCACTTCCGCCTTCCCCGGGGCACTCAGATCCTTGTACCGCGCCGGCCCCAGGATCTGGCCCAGGCCGCCTTTTTTCAGGCTGCGGCTCTGAAACCGTCCTGCCACAATGCCCGCCGCGGTTTTCCGGCAGACGGCAGCCAGCTCCTGTTCCAGGCGCCGGACGCCGGACTCCCGGGTGTAGTGGCTGATGATATCCCGGATGGCCCCGTCGCTGAGATAGAGCTGCTGGGCATCCAGGCCGTGGCGCTGCCTCTGCTTGGGAAGCAGATGGTCCCGGGCAATGACCAGTTTCTCTTCATCCGTATAGCTGGGAAACTCCACCACCTCCATCCGGTCCAGCAGGGCCGGGGGGATGGTGTCCGTCTGGTTGGCGGTGGTGATAAAGAACACATGGGAAAGATCAAAGGGGATCTCCAGAAAGTGGTCCCGAAACTGGCTGTTCTGCTCCGGATCCAGCGCCTCCAGGAGAGCAGAGGACGGGTCGCCCCGGTAATCGGTTCCCAGCTTGTCAATCTCATCCAGGACCATCACCGGATTGCGGCTGCCCGCCTGCTGGATGCCCGTCATAATCCGCCCGGGCATTGCGCCTATATAGGTCTTCCGGTGGCCCCGGATTTCTGCCTCGTCGTGGATGCCGCCCAGGGAGATGCGGCACATCTTCCGGTTCATGGCCCGGGCAATGGACAGGGCAATGCTGGTCTTGCCGGTACCCGGAGGGCCCACCAGGCACAGGATGGTCCCCTTCTGCTCCGGGGCCAGCTGGCGCACGGACAGGTACTCGATCACCCGCTCTTTGATTTTCTCCAGGCCGAAATGGTCCGCGTCCAGCATGGCGCGCGCATTCTCCGTGTCCAGGGTGTCCTCCGTCTCCGTCGTCCATGGCAGCGCCAGACAGGTCTCCAGGTAGTTGCGAAGCAGAGACGCCTCGGGACTGCTGTAAGGCTGTTTGGCGAAGTTGCGGATCTCCCGGTACAGCTTCTCCGCCACCTCCTCGGGCAGATCCGCACTATCCACCGCCTCCCGGAACTGGGCCACTTCCTCGGGACTGTTGTCCTCCTCTTCCCCCAGCTCCTCCTGGATGGTATGCAGCTGCTCTCGCAGATACATCTCCCGCTGCATCTTCCGGATCCTGTCGGTGGACTGCTCGTTGAGCGTCTGCTCCACATCCGCGATATCCAGTTCACATCGGATCAGACGGTTGACCAGAGCCAGGCGCCGGGCGGGGTGCATCTCCTCCAGGACCTGCTGTTTCTGGTTGTAGGGAAAATAGAGGGTATTCACGACACGGTCCGCCGCAGCCCCGGGGTCAGAGCAGGTCATTACATACCGGATAAGATCGTCCAGATCCATGCCGGTCCCGCTCTCGGCCTGGCGCAGCAGACTGGCGCACTGGCGCTTGAGAGCCTCCGCCTGCACCGGATTGGGGGGCACTGTCTCGCTTTCCGCGAGCCGATGCACCAGACCGGTGTATCCCTGCTCCCCTTCTTCCACACTGACCAGATAGGCCCGCTCCAGCCCCTCCACCATCAGTTTGGCGGTGTCGCTCCCATTCAGATGCAGATACTGGAGGATGCGGCAGATTGTACCAACCTGGTACAGCGTGTCGGTCGAAACCTCCTCGCTGCTGTAGGGATTGCGCTGACAGATCAGAAACAGCTGCTGGTCCGTCTTCATGGCCTCTTCCACAGCAGCCACATCGTCCCTGCTCGTCACATCATAAATAAGGCGGGCACCCGGGTATACGCAGATTCCCTGCATCGGAACCAGGGGAAGGCGAACTCTCTGGCCGCTGAAAACGATATCATGATCCATAAACTACCTCGTTCAAGGGACAAGAATAAAGCCGCACATTCTGTGCGGCCCTGCTATTAAGAAGCGTCCAGGTTCAGCTTCTGCTTCCGGTATATCACGGGCCGGGAGCCGCTGCGCACGCTGTCCTCGGTGATAATGACTTTGTCAATGGTGTTGTCGGAGGGGGTATCGAACATAATGGTCTGCATCACGTCTTCCATAATACTCCGCAGGCCTCTGGCCCCCATATCCATGTCCATAGCCTTATCGGCAATAGCCTCCAGAGCCTTCTGATCGAATTCCAGCTTCACGTTGTCGTAGGAAAGAAGGGTCTGATACTGCCGCACCAGGGCGTTCTTCGGCTCCGTAAGGATCCGGATCAGATCCTCCTTGTGGAGGCTGTCCAGGCTGCAGATCACTGGAAGACGGCCCACCAGCTCCGGGATAATCCCGAATTTCAGCAGGTCGTGGGACTGGACATGGCTGAGAATCTCTCCCACGTCCTTCTCCTTCCGGGAGCTGATCTCCGCCTCAAATCCCAGACTCTTCCGGTCCAGACGGGTCTCAATAATCTTCTCCAGACCGTCAAACGCGCCGCCGCAGATGAACAGGATATTGCTGGTATCGATCTGGATGAACTCATGGTAGGGGTGTTTCCGTCCCCCCTGGGGCGGCACAGAGGCCACCGTGCCCTCCACGATCTTCAGCAGCGCCTGCTGTACCCCCTCTCCGGACACATCCCGGGTTATGGAGGTATTCTCGCTCTTCCGGGAGATTTTGTCGATCTCGTCAATATAGATAATCCCCTTCTGCGCCTTCTCTACATCCATATCCGCTGCCTGCAGCAGCCGCAGGAGAATATTTTCCACATCTTCTCCCACATAGCCCGCCTCTGTGAGGGTGGTTGCGTCCGCAATGGCGAAGGGCACTTTCATCATTCTGGCCAGGGTCTGGGCAAACAAGGTCTTTCCGCTGCCGGTGGGACCAACCAGCAGAATATTGGATTTCTGCAGTTCCGTGTCCGGGTTCGATGGGTGAAGAATGCGCTTATAGTGGTTATATACGGCCACAGACAGGGCCACCTTGGCCCGGTCCTGGCCTATAATGTACTCGTCCAGGGCTTTTTTGATCTCCCGGGGCACCGGGACATCCTCCGGGTTGATGATCTTCTCCGGCACCACCCCTTCCTGCACAAAATCCGTGTACTCTTTCTGCATCTCATCGGAAAGGATGCTCATGCACAGATGCACGCACTCATCGCAGATGTATGCCCGGTTGCCGGCGATCAGCCGGCGCACTTCCCCCTGCTCCTTGTTGCAGAAGCTGCACCGAAGGGTCTTTTTATCGCCTTCTCTCGCCATATGCTACCTCTTTGTAATAATTTTATCGATTAGGCCGAAGGCCAGAGCCTCCTCGGAACTCATGAAGTTGTCCCGCTCGCAGGCGGCTGTCACTTCTTCATAGGTCCGGCCCGTGTGCTCTGCCAGCAGGTGGTTCATCCGCTCCTTGATGCTCTCCAGACGCTTCAAGTGAATCGCCATATCCGTGATCTGCCCCTGGGTCCCGGCTGAGGGCTGGTGGATCATAATCTCTGCATTCGGCAGGGCAATGCGCTTACCGGGAGCCCCGCTGGCCAGCAGAAAAGCCCCCATACTGGCCGCCATGCCTACACAGATGGTGGAAACGTCACACTTGATATACTGCATCGTGTCGTAGATGGCCATACCGGAGGTAACGCTGCCCCCGGGACTGTTGATGTAGAACTGGATATCCTTATCCGGATCCTGTCCCTCCAGATACAGCATCTGGGCCACCACCAGAGAGGCAGTGGTGTCATTGACCTCTTCGGAGAGCATAATGATGCGGTCGTTGAGAAGCCTGGAAAAAATATCATAAGAGCGCTCCCCCCGGGAGGTCTGCTCTACTACATACGGTACTAAACTCATGGGTCATTCTCCTTTTCTGTGCTTCTCATGTCTCGGGTGAAAGAGGTTCTTCCCGGACCCACTCTTCTTCCTGCTTCGGTTCCTCTTCCAGAATCTTTTCCTCCGCCGGGCCGCTGTCGCCATCCGACTGGGCCTGCTCCCCGCTCTCCGCCTCTTCCGTGAAAGCCGGCTCCCCGCCGTTTTCCGTTTTTGCCTGTTCCTCCGGAGTCACAGCAATGCCCGTATCAAATATCAGCTGCATACTCTTCTGGGAGAGGATCTGCCTGATGACATCTTCCTCTTTGCAGTTCGCCCTCGCGTCATCCACGGACATGTGGTTGTTTTCGGCGAGTTTCTGATATTCTTCCTCTTCTTCCTCCTCGGTCACATCGAACTCTTCTTCGTCGGCGATGGCCTCGAAAAGCACACTCTCCTTGATCTCGACCAAAGCCCGCGACCGGAAGTTCTCCCGGTACTCTTCTTTCGTCACACCCAGATGCCGCACATAGTCATCCATCGTGATTCCGTTCAAACTCAGGTTCATCTCCTGGTAATGCAGGATGCTGTCAATCTGGTTCTCAACCATACACTGCGGGATATCGATCTTCATATTATTCATGGCCTGGATCAGGAGAAGTCTGTGGAAATTGTCGTCCAGCTGCGCGTCAAAGCTCTTCTGCAGTTCCTCCCGGATGGACTGTCTGTATTCTTCCATGGTGTCGTATTCCGACACATCCTTGACGAAATCATCGTCCAGTTCCGGCAGGTTCAGCTGCTTTACCTCCCGGCAGGCAACATGGAAAGTCGTCGTCTTCTCCGGTTCCTCCGAGGACTGTTCCTGCTCCGGACCGGCCTCCTCCTCTTCGGCCGCCTGAGGTGTCTCCCCGCTCTTTTCTACCTGCTCCAACTGGCCGTCCTTCACCTGTATGTACATGATGTCAGAATCGTCATCCTCTTCGTCGCCATAGGATGACTTATAGATATCATCAATGGCCGCCAGGGGAATCGTAATATCCTTCTCTTCCCCGGCGCTGATCCCGACTAGATACTTATCCAGACCCGGGTAGATATGCTCCTGGCCCAGGACAATCCTTTCATTTTCCCCTTCGAAAGACTCCACTTCCTCGCCGTCTTGGAACCGCTGATAATCCAGGATCAGCGTGTCTCCGTTTTCTGCGGGTCTTTCTACCGTTTCCAGGCGTCCGGCGCGCTTGCGCTCGCCTTCAATATATTCATCCACCCTCTCATCGGTGACAATGACCTGTTCCCTGACCGCCTTCAGCCCCTTGTACTGTCCCAGCTTCGGCTCCGGCCACACGGTGATCTTAAACTTGAGGGTGAGCTCTTTGTCGTCAGAGACCTCGTAATGATCCAGAGCCGGCTGCCCCACCACTCGGAATTCTTCCTGCTCCACGCTGTATTCATAGGCATCTTTAGCCAGTGTATCCACCGCCTCGTCGTAGAAGACGTCCTTCCCATACATACCCTCAAAAATCGCCCGGGGCACTTTTCCCTTACGAAATCCCGGAATGGAGATATCGCGGCGGTTTTTCAGGTAGACATCGTTGAGGGTCCTTTCAAACTGTTCGCTGTCCACATGCACGTCAAAAGTAATGATACTGCCCGGCTGTCTCTCCACATTCTCAACTGTCATGGTCGTTACTCCTTGCTGCTGCATACACAAAATTGTTTTCAAATACTATATATTGTATCAAATCCTATAGGATTTTACAAGGTCTAAATTGGACTGCATCGGCGGAAACGCACCGGTGCTGACACCCTTCCCACGGGCCGTTAAAGGCCAGACGAAGACTTTGGGCGTGGAGGTGACCGCTGCAGCACACCTTTGCCCCATAGGTCCGGAGCAAGTCCAGAATCTGCCCGCACTGATAGGAGCCGTACCGGGGTGGAAAATGGAGAAATACATACCGCTCCCGGTCTCCCGCCGCCTTCAGGGATGCCTCCAGGCGGAGGACCTCCCGGTCTATCAGTTTCCGGTCGTGATCCGAGCTCCGGTTGGGCTCATAGAACCAGCCCCGGCTCCCGCATACGGCGGCCCGCTCCCCATAGGGATAGGCGTTGTTGTGGAGAAACGATACGGAGCACACGGCGTGGTCCCGAAGAAAGCCGTTCATCTTCCCCACGCCCGTCCACCAGAAGTCATGGTTCCCCTTGAGGATGATTTTCCGTCCGGGCAGCGTCTCCAGAAACTGGAAATCCGCCAGGGCCTGGTCCAGGGTCGAGGCCCAGCTGGTATCTCCGCACAGCACGCATACATCCTCTTCGGTCAAGGCGCCAAACCCCTCCCGGAGCTTCTCCACATGGTTTTTCCACTGGGGCCCGAAAATATCCATGGGCTTGTCCGACCCCAGGGACAGGTGCAGGTCCCCAATCGCATACAGGCTCATTCCTTCTCCCGTCGCGCCCTGTCAGCGGAGGAAGTCGGAGACGGTCTGCCGCATGTTTTCCCGGCTCACCCACTGCCGGAAGCGGACCGGTTTTCTCCCCAGGCCCGCCAGGGACGCGGGCGCTGCCAGGCCGGTGCAGGCGCTCAGCCGCTCCACCAGGTCCGGCTCATCCCCGCGCACCGTCTGCCCCAGGGCCTGGAGCACGGCGGCGCCGAATTTAAAGGGACTGGCAGTCGATACCACGACCGTGGGTCGGCGGGTACCCTCCGCCTGCCGGAGATCGGCGAGTACCCGGCTGGCCACGGCGGTGTGGGTATCCGCCAGGTACCTGAAGCGGTTCCACAGCCTGCCAATCTCTTCCCGGCACTGGCTGTCCAGGCAGGATCCTCCGATGAACTCCCGGCGCAGGGCCCCGCCCAGCGCAGGGCTCACCTGGTAGCGGCCCTGCCGGGAGAGCTGCTGCATGTACCCGCTCACCTGCTCAGGGTCCCCGGTGAGGCCGTAGAGCAGCCGCTCCACATTGGAGGAGACCAGAATGTCCATGGAGGGGGAACTGGTCAGATGAAAAGGCCGGTTCCGGTTGTAGACGCCGGTGGCAAGAAATTCCGTCAGGACATCATTTTCGTTGGATGCGCAGATCAGCCGGCCCACCGGCAGGCCCATGCGTTTGGCGTACCAGCCGGCCAGAATATCTCCGAAGTTGCCGGTGGGCACGGCGAAGTCCAGCTCGTCGCCCTGGCGTATGGCCCCGGTCTGGACCATGTCGCAATAAGCCGAGAAGTAGTAGGCAATCTGGGGCACCAGCCTGCCCCAGTTGATGGAATTGGCGGAACTGAGGAAAAATCCCCGCCGGTCCAGTTCCTCCGCCAGGGACTGGTCGGCGAAAATTTCCTTTACCCCCTTCTGGGCATCGTCAAAATTCCCCTCTACCGCCGTCACCTGCACATTGCTCCCCTCCTGGGTCGCCATCTGCAGTTTCTGCGTGGGGCTGACGCCATCCCGGGGATAGAATACCAAGATCCTGGTCCCGGGCACATCCCGGAACCCCTCCAGTGCCGCCTTGCCCGTGTCCCCGCTGGTGGCTACCAGAATACTGACGGTGCGCTTCTCTCCGCAGCGTGCCAGACTGGCGGTGAGAAGGCGGGGCATGATCTGCAGCGCCATATCTTTAAAGGCGCTGGTGGGACCGTGCCACAGCTCCAGAAAGCCGGTATCCTCCTCGACCATGTGCAGGGGGGCGATGGCCGGCACGTCGAAGTTGGACCCGTAGGAGACCGCGGCGATGTCTGACAGCTGTTCCGGGGAGAACTCCTCCAAGTACGCGCTGAGAATCTCCACGGCCCGGTGCCGGTAATCTTCCTGCTGCAGGCGGGTCAGAGCCGGTCCCGCCAGGGAAGGGATGCTCTCCGGCACATACAGTCCCCCGTCCGGCGCGATCCCCCGGATTATGGCCTGAGAGGCGCTCACAGCCCCTCCTCCTCTGGTGCTCACATATTGCATGGTATCCTCCTGCCGGTCCAAACTATGTCAACCTGCGTTCCCAAAATGTTTTTTCAGAAAACTCATCCGGTGGATGGGACAGGGGCCGTACCGGTCCAGGGCGGCGTAATGCTCTCTGGTGCCGTAGCCCTTATGCTTTTCAAATCCGTACTGGGGATAGAGCTCTCCCATCTTTTTCATATACCGGTCCCGGGAGACCTTGGCCAGGATGGAAGCGGCCGCAATACAGGCACACTTCCCGTCGCCGCCCACCACGCTCCGGGCGGTGCAGGACAGTCCCCGGGTGGTGTTCCCGTCGACCAGAGCCAGATCCGGCGCCCGGTCCAAACCGGCGACGGCCCGGTCCATAGCCAGCATGGCAGCGGCCAGGATGTTTTTCTCCTCAATTTCCTCCACGCTGGCGGAGGCCACCGACCAGCTCAGGGACCGTTCCTGGATGAGGGGAAACAGACTTTCCCGCTTTTTCTCCGTGAGTTTTTTGGAATCGTTCAGGCCCGGAAGATCCGCTCCCTCCGGCAGAATCACCGCCGCCGCGTAGACCGGACCCGCCAGAGGGCCTCTGCCTGCTTCGTCCACGCCGCACACCAGCGCCCAGCCCTCCCGGTGGAGGGCTTTCTCCATTTCCCACAGCTCTTCAGGGCTTTTCAAGGGTGATTCTCCCCAGCTTCCCGCTTTGGAACTCATCCAGTACCGTGCCGGCCATCCGCTCCAGATCCAACAGGCCCCCGGGCAGAAGAAAACCCCGCCTGCGGGCGCACTGCTCCAGGATCTGCCAGCCCGGCTCCTCTGGTTCCGGCTCCACGCCGTAGCGCTTTGACACGGCCTGGGGACAGATCCGCTGCAGGGTCTCCAGCAGCTTGGCCGCCAGTTCCTGTCGATCCAGGATCTGCTCCTTCACTGCTCCTGTGAAAGCCAGATATTCCCCATCCTGGGGGTTGTCAATACGGGGCCAGAGAATCCCGGGAGTGTCCAGCAGCTCCAGATGCTCATTCACCCGGATCCACTGGTTCCCGCGGGTGACCCCCGGCCTGTCAGATACCGCGGCCTTTTTTCCTCCGGCCAGGCAGTTGATCAGGGTAGTCTTGCCCACTGTGGGGATCCCCACCACCATGGCCCGTACCACGCTCTTCTGGCCCCCCAGAATCTGCAAAGCGGGAGAAATGCCGCTGATGCCCTTTCTTGTCCGGCAGTTGCAGGCCAATGCATACTTCCCCTCCCGGCTGTACCGGCTCTCCCACTGATCCGTAGCCTTCGGATCTGCCAGGTCTGACCGGTTCAAAAGCATAAGCCGGGGTTTGCCGAAGGCAAGGATCTCCAGATTCGGGTTCCGGCTGGTTTCGGGTATGCGGGCATCCAGCACCTCGCACACCACATCCACCAGAGACACGTACCGCTCCATCTCCCTCTCGGCCTTTTTCATATGGCCGGGATACCACTGAATATCAGCCATTTGACTGGGCTGGGGCGGTAATC
>CAZGAM010000021.1:15614-18805 GCA_964523685.1 uncultured Oscillospiraceae bacterium
AATCACGCCGATTTTGTTCAGCGGGAACAGGCGGAAGACCGCCTTTCCCATCACATTCCTGGTGTCGATGTATCCGATCGAGGCCACCCGGCTGTCGGAGGAATTGTTTCGGTTGTCCCCCATGCAGAACAGGTAGCCCTCCGGCACCGTAATGGTCACGGAAGTACTGGTCACATCTTTCTCCGGGTCAATCCCGTACACATCATAATAGCGCGGATCCATGATATCATGGCTGTCAATCGTGCGCTCGTAGATATAGGGTTCCTGGAGCACGACCCCGTTTACCGAGATATCTCCCGTGGCGAAATCCAGGGTAATAGTCTGCCCGCCCACGCCTATGACTCTCTTGACCAGCGGCTCATTCTTGAAATGATCCGCCTTGAGCACCACAATATCGCCCTGCTTATAGGCACCCGCCAGGCGGGTGATCACGATCCGGTCCCCCTGCTCCAGGTTGGGGAGCATGGAACTGCCCTGCACCTGGATGACCCTGGCAACAAGCAAAAACGCCAAAACACAGACGATCACGGAAATCACAATGCAGCGGATCCACTCGTAGGTATCCTTCAGGGGATCCACCGTTTTTTTCTCTTTGGATGTGTTCGTCTTTCTGCTTCTGGCGACTTCTTCCTCCATTGGCTTTCTGCCTCCCTCCGGCTTGCCTGCTCATTCAGCCGGCAATCGCCTCAATCCGTCCTAGTCTGCCATTCCCGCAATGGCAAACATCCTGTATGGTAAGAAAACAGGCGCCCGACAAATCTTCCTGGCGGGCCTGTTCCATGCCCTTTCCGCTTTTTCTGAGCCGTTTTGGTGCCTGATGCGCAGGGCTCCCTTCTGCGCCAAAGCCGGCCGAAAAGGGCCCTTTCGCCCAGGAAGTCCTGAAAAAAACAAGGGCTGCGAACGTCGAAAAATTCACATAAAAAAAAGGGCTTTTCGCCCCTTTTGTGATATCCGCTTACAGTCTCTCCTTGACTTTCGCTGCCTTGCCCACGCGATCGCGCAGGTAATACAGCTTGGCTCTGCGGACTTTGCCCTTGCGGATGGTCTCCACGCTGACGATGGTGGGAGAGTGCACAGGAAATACCTTTTCACAGCCTACACCGTAGGAAATACGGCGCACCGTGATGGTCTCATTGATGCCGCCGTGCTTTTTGGCGATCAGGGTCCCCTCAAACGCCTGGTTGCGCTCCCGGTTCCCCTCTTTAATCCGCACGGTTACCCGAACCGTGTCGCCTACATTCATCTCCGGAAGTTCCGGCTTCATGTACTGCTGAGTCAGTGCGTTAATCAAATCCATACTTCATTTAACCTTCCTGATGGACGTTCATACCGGGTATTTCTCTCTTCCGGCAGCGGACCGTCGTAATAGATGCATGAAAATGCAGTCAAATTATATCATTTTCTCCCGTAAAATGCAATATGAAAATTACCTTGCAGCAAAACTATCCAGGAGACAGCCGGAGCCGTCCCGCGGCCGGCTCCAGCGGGATCGCAGATCACGAAAAGGGGGTCCCATCCTCTTGGAAAGCCTCCAGCCGGGTAAAGCGGTAGTAGTCCGGTCCCTGATCGCCCAGCGCCGCCATGAGAAGCTCCGGGCTCACGCTGGGATCCTGGGCATGGAGAAGAAGCTCCGCCCGGACGGACCCATCCTCATCCCGGAACTCCGCCCGCCCTATAAAAGGCGCGATGTCCTCCTGTCTGGGTCCCCGTTTTCCCCTGCGGGTCACCACAAGGGACTTCCTTTGAAAGAACGACTCGTAAAAGGCGGCATCCCGGCCCTGCCGCATGACGCCTTCCAGGCGAAGCCATCGGAGGGCTGAGGGGCTGTTGTCGGCCGGTCCGACCTCCAGGGCCTGGACCCCCTCCGGCATGAACCGGTTCAGGGTCTTCGGCAGCGACGAAGTGTCCCGCTCCTCCGTCAGGGAGAAATCCATATACTCACAGATACTGGCGGTGCCCACGCTCAAAGGAAGGAGAATCGATATTTTCGCGTGGGGATTAAATCCCTCGGAGTACTTTAACTGCACCCCTGCCCGGGAAAAGACCCGCTGCATGGTGCGCATCAGATCCAGGTGGGACATATACACCGCGCGGCCGGTTTTGGAAAACTTCATCCGCAGCTTATCCATAGCAGACACCTTCCTTCAGCAGGGAAGCCGCGCCGCAGCCGGCACAGGAGGTCCGGCAGTCCGGGGTCAGCAGCCCCTGATACGCTCTGGCGCGCTCCCGCTCCAGATGGCTCCTGGTCACCCCGCAGTCCATATGCTCCCAGGGCAGTGTCTCCTCCATCGGCCGGGCCCGGGTGGCGTAAAAGTCCAGGTCCAGCCCGCAGGCGGAAAAAGCCTCCTGCCAGCGGGAGAGGGAAAAGTACTCGCTCCAACTCTCCAGCTTCCCTCCCCGGCGCCACGCCTCCTCGATCACCGCGCCTATCCGTCTGTCGCCCCTGGCCAGGGCGGCTTCTACCAGGCTCATATCGCCGTCATGCCAGTTGTACGTCACACTCTTCACCCGGGACAGGGCCTGACTGAGCAGGTCCACCCGCCTTGTGTACTCCTCTCGGCTGATCTGCTGTTCCCATTGAAAAGGCGTGTGGGGCTTGGGGATAAACTCCGACGTACTCACGGTAATCCGCACACCCCGGCTTCGGTCAGGAGCGGCTTCCCGCCATATCCAGTACACTTTTTTGGCCAGATCCGCTATAGCCAGCACGTCCTCATCCGTCTCGGTCGGCAGCCCCAGCATGAAATAGAGCTTCACGCCGTTCCATCCCCCCTGGAAGGCGACGCGGCAGGACTGGAAAAGATCCTCCTCCGTCACATTTTTGTTGATCACATCCCGCAGCCGCTGCGTCCCCGCCTCCGGGGCGAAGGTCAGGCCGCTTTTTCGAACCTGCTGGACTCTGTGCATGATCTCCATAGAAAAGTTATCTGCCCGGAGGGAGGGAAGACTCAGGCTTATGCCTCGGGGACGGCAGTACTCCAGCAGCGCATCGCACAGGCGGGACAGCTCCGGGTAGTCGCTGGAACTGAGGCTGGACAGATTCAGTTCCTGGTATCCCGTATTCTCCAGGGTCTGTCGGCCAAGGGCGAAAAGAGTCTCCGGCTTCCGCGTCCGAACAGGCCGGTTGGTATATCCTGCCTGACAGAACCGGCAGCCCCGGATGCAGCCCCGGAAAAGTTCCAGACTGACCC
>CAZGAM010000022.1:0-18803 GCA_964523685.1 uncultured Oscillospiraceae bacterium
TCTTGTTTATGATTATACTCCTTGCCACAGCAAGTTTCAAGAGTTTTTTTGCCTGTCGCGTAAAATTCTGCATGGGGATTGTTTATCCTGCTGCTGGCCTGTGTTGGCACGATGGATGATAGCCAGGATGGATTCCTGCTCTTCCACACGGGTACCCAGGCCATCCAGAGCTTCTCGAATCCCGCAGTCTAGGCAGATTTTCTTGTTATCCATCCTGGATAGCGCTGGGTGCTCCGTGTACGTCTTCCCCTGGCGGGGACACCCGACGATCCGTGTCACAATGTCTTCTTTCATCCGACTTACAATTCGTAAGGACACGAAAGCATATAGAGGAGCAAAAGATACACTGGTAAATGCTCAGATCGCACTTGCCAAGGAAGAGGAGCCATGGGTACTGAAACGTATTCCTGAAAGAAAGCTTGGCCTTACGCTGAAAACGAAGCTGTTCCAGTGGATAGTGTCCCTCAAATTACAGTCAGCCGCCTAGGATCATATAGTGCAATATAAGTAATTGGGGAAAGTATTCCCGGATGGCAGCCCTGCCTTCTGCGGGTCTTTCCTCCATAAGACGGGAGTGTGCCTCTTGGGTTCAGAAGCCGCGATCCCGATTCAGGGCACCTGCGGGAAAGTTCCCGCCGGTGCCAGCCTGGCTGCCAGGGGCCAAGGGTTCTCAGGCGTGTGTCCCTTTGCGCTATTTATAGATAACACCCAGATTCGAGGGAATACATATGAGATCTTTTTTTGTCAGAGTTGTACGGCACAGGCGGTGGTTTCTCGTCCTTTTTGCTGTGCTGTTTGTTTTGAGCCTGCCCGCCTGGAAAATGGTCTCGGTAGACTACGACATGAACGACTACCTGCCGCCGGACAGTCCTTCCACCATCGCCATGCATGTTATGACCGATGAATTCGACGGCGGCATACCCAATGCCCGGATCATGATCCCGGATGTGACCATACCGGAGGCCTTGTCCTATAAAGACCGCATTGCCGCCGTGGACGGCGTTCTGTCTGTCACCTGGCTGGATGATGCGGCGGACATCACCGCTCCCCTGTCCCTGATAGAGGATTCTCTTCTGGAACAGTATTATAAGGATGGGACTGCCCTTCTCTCCGTCGCTGTAGATGACAGCCGCTGCATCGAGGTCATCCCCGTTATTCGGGATATTGTAGGGGACAGCGCCGCCATGAGCGGCAGCGCCGTGTCCACTGCGGTGGCAACAACCAGTACGTTGGCGGAAATTCACCTCATTGCCCTGGGCGGCGTAGCCTTTGCCTTCGCGGTGCTGTTCCTGACCATGACCTCCTGGCTGGAGCCGTTTCTCGTTCTGGGCGGCATCGGAATCGCAGTGGTCATCAACGCAGGAACCAATCTGCTGTTCGGAGAGATCTCCTTTGTCACCAACGCTGCCGGCAATATCCTGCAGCTGGCGGTATCTTTGGACTACTCTGTGTTCCTTATTCACCGCTTTGACGAATGCCGCCAGCTCACTTCCAATCGGGAAGAAGCCATGGTAGAGGCTCTGTGCCGCTCCTGCTCCTCTATTTTCTCCAGCGGTCTGACCACCGTCATGGGTTTTCTCGCCCTGGTGCTTATGCAGTTCCGCATTGGGCCTGATCTGGGTCTGGCCCTTGCCAAAGGGATCGCCATCAGCCTGGTCACCGTATTCCTTTTCATGCCCAGTATCCTGATGGCCTGCTCCGGCGCCGTGGATAAAACCCGCCACCGGAGTTTCATGCCCTGCTTCCGCCGGTTCGGAGAAGGCATCCGCCGGCTCTGCGTCCCTCTTGTCTGCCTGTTCCTGGTGATCCTGGTCCCAGCTTATCTCGCTTCCAATGCCAATGACTTTTATTACGGTGCCTCCCATATCTTCGGGCCGGACACGCAGCTGGGCAGTGATATGGATACCATCCGACAGGTATACGGTGACAGTGACACCTATGTTCTCCTTGTCCCCAAAGGGGATACCGCCTCGGAGACGGCTCTGTGCAGGGACCTGCACACGCTGGACCACGTCACCGGTTTGGTCTCCTATGTAGATACCGTCGGCGCACAGGTACCCCAGTCCTACCTGGACAGGGACACCCTCAGCCAGCTGGAGTCCGACTCCTACAGCCGCATCGTTCTTTCCGTCGATGTACCTTACGAGGGGGAAGACACCTTCACGCTGGTCCGCGCTGTCCGGAACACCGCCGAACAGTATTATCCGGGATCTTATTATCTGGCGGGTGAAGGGGTAAGCACGCTGGATCTGCGGGATACCGTCTCCGCGGACATGGTCAAAGTCAATGTGCTGGCGATCGGAGCGGTCTTCCTGATTTTGCTGCTGACTTTCCGTTCTCTGCTTCTTCCCGTCATTTTGGTGCTGAGTATCGAAACAGCCATCTGGCTGAACCTGTCTATCCCCTACTTCAGCAGCAAGCCTCTGTTCTATATCGCCTATCTGATCATCAGCTCTATTCAGCTGGGAGCCACGGTGGATTATGCCATTCTGCTGACGAACCGGTACCGGGAGAACCGGCTGTCCCTGGATAAAAAAGAGGCTGTCGTACACACAATATCCGATGTGACCGTCTCCATTCTTACCTCCGGCAGTGTTCTGACCGTAGTGGGGCTCCTGATGAGTGCCATTTCCACCAACCAGCTGCTGGCTCAGCTGGGACTGCTGCTGGGCCGCGGTACCATATTCTCCATGCTGATGGTCCTGTTCGTACTGCCGGGACTGCTGATGCTCTGCGACAAATTTGTGATCCGCCGCAAAGGGAGCAAGTCAGATACCCCTTCTTCGCAAAAAAAGACGCAGTAGAGTCAACTGCCCCTGAGGCAGACGCAGGAGAGGGAACCAGCCGCTTCTTCCGGTTGCCTTCATACTCTTCCCCGGCGCCCCACCGCAAAGCGGATGGCTGCCCCTTTCGCTGTCCGCTGCACGCCGGTACCCCATCGCCTTCGCATACAGGCCCATGGCACCAACGCGATCACCCAGTTCCGCCGGCAGGACGCATACCCGCTCTGTCCAGGCTGGGGCACGCCTGACTTGTGTGCCTATAATCGTCGAAAACATCATCACCCCAGGCGTTCCTGCCCTGTATTTCCTCCCCCGAAAAGCGGCGGCCGGGGGAACGGACGGAGTACCTTTCGTCTTTCGCAGGCAATCACCCGGTTCCAGACGAGATGCTGCACAGGGTTCCGGAACTGTGCCGGGGTCCATTCGCCGGGCTGTGCCAGTCTGCCTGCCTTGCCGTGTCGCCGGATAGCGGGGTGCGGGCTCCTCCCGGAGCTTTCCCCGGGCAGCGGTCACGGCTCCGGAATACATTTTCAAAGACAGCATGACAGGCCGTCCCTTTGCTGGCGGCTCGCCTGGCCCCTTACACAGCCAAAATCTGTTTCTTCACTGGCGCGGTCACGGCGGACATCGGCACTCCCACCCTTTTCCTGGACATAGTCATAAGAAACAAGCGCTTCCAAAAAATTCAGAAAGGAGACGGCATTTCTCCCCTTGTTCAGAACAAGGGGTATCCTGCCACAATTAGGATGAAAAGCTATCTCACAAAAATCCTCACCGTATGGCTTTTTGTTTTTGCCCTTCTGACGGGCTGTCTGGCCTCGACAGCTCTGGCGGCAGAACCCAACACGCCCAAAGAAGAAGTCGTCTACATATCCCTGGACGGGTCTGGTGCGGTACAGCAGGTCGATGTGGTCAACATTTTTGATCTTGCGGAGGATGGCCCCATCCTGGACTATGGGGACTATCAGTCCATCCGCAATATGACCACCACCGATGAATTGACCTTTGAGGACGGCGTCGTCACCGGTCAGGCTCGTGCCGGAAAGCTGTACTATGAAGGACAGCTGCGGGACAGTACCATTCCCTGGAATATTTCCCTAAGCTACACGCTGGATGGAGAGCCTGTCCCGCCGGAGGATCTGGCGGGAAGCAGCGGACAGCTGGACATTGGCCTGAAGATTGACAAAAATCCCGCCTGCCGTGGCTCTTTCTTTGACGAATACACCCTGCAGGTTTCTCTCACGCTGAATACGGATCTTTGCACGGACATTCAGGCAGAAGACGCTACCATCGCCAATGTGGCCGGTGACAAACAGCTGACCTATACGGTCCTTCCAGGAAGCGGGCTGGACACACATATCCAGGCGTCCGTGTCCAACTTCGAAATGGACGGGATCGCGTTCAACGGCGTTTGGATGGTCCTGCCCTTCCATCCGGACACCTCTTTGCTGACCGGGCAGGTAACCGAGCTGCTGGACGCCATTGCCGCTCTGGATGACGGCGCCGGAGCCCTGGCAGAGGGGGCCGCCGATCTCTCCGGCGGCACGGAACAGCTGACCGGGGGAGCCGCTGCTCTGAGCGAGGGAACAACGGCCCTCTCCGACGCGGTGCAGAGTCTGGGCACCGGAGCGTCTCAAATACAGGAGGGATTGTCCGACCTGGATGGCCAGTCTGAAGCGCTGAACAGCGGCGCATCCCAGCTGCAGGCCGGTCTGCAGACGCTGAGCACCCAGCTGGAGGGGGCCGATCTGTCCGGCAGCGACAGTCAGTCCCTGGCGGCAGCTTCCGCCCAGATAAAATCCGCGGTGGACCAGATTGCCTCCTCTCTTTCCGCTCTGCAGGAGGGTATTCCCGATCTGAGTGAACTCATCACCCAAAACGGTACCGCCGCAGATGGCCTGCTGAGCGCGGCCGCCGCAGTCCCCGATGCCCAGATGCAGGCACTTCTGGAACAAGCAGCCGCCCTGCTGCAGCAGGATGCCGCCGCGCTTACCGCTCTTTCCGAGGCGGGAAGTTCCCTGGCGGCGCTCTCGGAGGGCGCCTCGGAGCTGCAAACGAACTGCACGGCCTTTGATGCGGCGGTGCAGGCTCTGGCGTCTTCCGGAGAAGATCCATCTGCCCTGATGGAACAGCTGAAGGGAGCTGTTTCCACGCTCTCCACAGGGGCCGAAACACTCTGCCAGGGCATAGCAGACTACACGCAGGGCGTATCGCAGTTGAGCCTGGGGGCGGAAACCCTCTCCTCCGGCACAGCGGCTCTGGCTGAGAACGGAAAGACACTGACTTCCGGGGCAGAAGAACTCCAGACCGGACTCGGCGATCTGGCAGAAGGCATCTCCCAGAACCAGTCCGGGGCAGAGAAGTTAAAAGAGGGCACATCTGCCCTGCGGGAAAACACCCAGTCCCTGGAAACGGACCTGGACGATAAAATTCAGGAGATTCTGGATTCTCTACAGGGAACAGGCGCGCAGACGGTCTCCTTTGTTTCTCCTGACAATGTGCAGGTGGAGAGCGTCCAGTTCGTCATCCACAGCGAGGCGATTCAGATCCCGAAGCCGGAAAACACGCCGGAAGAGACGGCAGAGGATCCTGGTTTCTGGAACAAGCTGAGCCATCTTTTCTCCTGACGAGTCAACGGCAATGATGCGAATTGATATTCTGACCCTCTTTCCGCAGGCTGTACAACCCATGATGGACGCTTCGATTTTGGGAAGAGCCGCCGCCAAAGGTCTCATTGAGATACACTGCACCCAAATACGGGATTTCACTGCCAACAAACAGCAGCAGGTAGATGACTACCCCTACGGCGGCGGGTGGGGCTGTGTCATGATGGCACAGCCTTTGAAAGCCTGTCTGGATCATGTCATAGATCAGGCTGGCCCTCGGAAAAGACGAATTATCTATCTGTCCCCCCAGGGAGTCCGCTTTGACCAGAATCATGCCCGCAGGCTGGTCCGGGACTATGACCATCTGGTACTGGTCTGCGGCCACTATGAAGGGGTAGACGAGCGGTTCATTGAGCTGTGCTGCGATGAGGAAATGAGCCTTGGGGATTTTGTTCTCACCGGAGGGGAAATTCCCGCCATGGCTGTAGCAGACTGCGTGTGCCGCATGGTCCCGGGTGTACTCTCTGATCCTGCCTGCTATACGGGGGAGAGCCACTGGGACGGCCTTCTGGAGTATCCTCAGTACACCCGGCCGGACACTTGGGAAGGCATGAGTGTACCGGAAGTGCTTCGGGAAGGGAACCACCGGGAAGTGGACGACTGGCGGCTGGAACAGCAGCTGCAGCGCACCATGGAGCGCCGACCCGATATGTTTGCCGCTTACCAGCCCCGGACAGAACAAGAGAGGCAGATCATCGCCCGCATAACCGGCCGGGAACACCTTGCCTATGACTGCCGTCTTGCTGCTAAGGAGGATATCCCCCGCCTGCTGGAAATCACAGAGCAGGCAAGCGCCTATCTGCGGGAATGTGGAGTCGATCAGTGGCAGAACGGTTTCCCCAATGAAACCGTATTCCGCCGGGATATAGATGCCGGCGGCTGCTGGCTGTTTACCCACGAAGGCGAGGCTGCCGGTGTCATTTCTCTTTATATGACCCCGGAGCCTTCTTATGCAGATATAGACGGAGCCTGGCTGACAGACGGCACAGCGTATGCCACCATTCACAGAGTCGCTGTAAAAAGCGCCTATCGCGGAAGGGGACTGGCTGACGAAATGATGCAGCTGTGCGAAGATCTGGCCCTCGGAAGGGGATATGTCAGTATCCGGGTTGACACCCATGCGGATAACCTGTCCATGCAGGCACTTTTAAAGCGCCGTGGATATACTCGCTGCGGCGTGATTACCCTTCCCGGTACCATAGAACATGATCCTCTTCGCATAGGGTACGAAAAAATCTTCTGACAAAAAATACAGGGATCCCGACAGCTTGATGTAAGCGCCGGTTCCCTGTATATTTTCATTTGCTCCCATAACCCAGAGCCACCATCCGCTTTTTCCATTTTCTGGCAGGTCTTTTGCAGGGTAAGCATCCGTTGACAGTACTGCTGCCGCTTGCAAACTCTCACCGGATCATCCAGGTTCACAATATGATCCGAATAGAAAAACCAGACCACCTGAAAGTCGTAATTTTAATAGGAAACGGGAGTTAGAGATCTTCATACCAGATGGTGCGGAACGCGCAAGAAGACTGTACATTCTCAAACAACGGAATGACCTGAACTTCTCCAAAATTTATAGTCTCGCAGGAGTATAGGCTCAATTTAAATGACTAAATTTGCGATGTCATTATCAATTATTTCTTCGTCGATGCCCCAAAATGAAAGAATTTTTGATTGCCCTGCTGTGAGCTTATAGCGACGTTCACGTTTGTTGGTTATGAAATTTCTATCTGCTTTTATTGCCTCTAGAGCAGCAATCATATTGGGAACTGTAAAGTTCCGATCGTGTATTCTTAGCGGTGCAGTTTTATTAAATAGCAGGGCGTGTAATATAGAGGCGACAAACCAAACAAGACCTTTACCTTGCATTCCTTCTTCCGTTGTGATACCTATACGATCCATACCAAGATGACTTTTTAGTGCCATAAACACTTTTTCAACACAGTCTCTTTTACAATAAGCGTCAAGACATTCTTGTGCGGTCAGTTTCTCGCGGGAAAGCAAAATCATTATTCCAGATTTTTTATACAACCTGTTGATGGCATTTTCATCATAAGAGTAGCCCACTACTTTCACAGTATCAAGAAAGACAGATTTTGTTCCACTTCCCCTGCCACGCTTTTTCTTTCCCTCTCGTGGTTTGCCGGGGACAGTTTGTAATTGAAAATAGGTGGGAATCCATTTCAACTCATCCGGAAGAAAACTCTTCTCTCTTGAAGACTCTATAAACCTTTCCAGCTTGTTCCTTTCCCTATTGATCGTATCGGCAACTTCCTTTTTCTTATCCTGAAATCTTTTCACGCTCCATATGATTTGAGCATAGCATTCCGGCCCCTTTTCATATAGCACATAAGGCACTGTCACTCCATACTTGATGTCGCCATCCTTTGTGGTCAATTCGTACTTGTAATTCTCAATATCTCCTATAACAGCCTCTGCAAGTTCGTCAAACGCTGAAAAGTTCGTCTTCAGCATAAGAATATAGGTGATTCCGGCCTTATCCAGCTTCTTCAAGTTGTTTATGGAGATGTAGCCGCGGTCGCAGATCAAGCAAAGCTCGACATTGCTTCCAGTGAGCTTTTTTACCTTATTGAGGAACTTAATCATCTCCGGTGCTTGAGCTATGTCTGATATGGACCCGGGAGAATGGAGGTATGTAAAAGGAAGCCCGTCTGATTGCCGTACCACATAGTCCGTATTCACTTGGTCAAGAGTTGGATCGTCTTTCGCATGTCCTTTTTGAACAATGTATACGCCCTCTGCCTGACAGTTAACATTTGTTGAATCGTAACAAAGGTAAAGTCGGCCATCGCCAATGTTTCTCGCTGCCCAATCAGTACGGAAGAGATTAATTTTCGGTATAGCAATATTTTTTTTGAGAAAGATTCCCAATTTTGTGTCACTTTTGATAGTACTGGAAAAGATTACATGATCCCTTGCCCACGATGGATAAAGCTGCATTACTGCACTCTTATTTGACAGCATGTAGTCAGCAAGATCCAGAATTTGATATGCGTCATCCTGACCAAAAGCTTTCACTAAATCATCCAGAAGACCACTGCTTTCGGCAGCCGATTTGATCCATATATGCAAGCCAATCTCCGTACTATCTGCAAACTTAGGAGGGTCAGGTTTTTCCTTCTTCGTACTCTCCTCTTCAGAGAGCTTACCAAGATAGCAAGCATTAGCATAAAACATTTTTACGGAAGGATCTTCCGGTTTTTGAAGGACTCCAATGCATTGGCTGACGTGGCCGGTATAGCCTCTTGTACCCTTGTCCTTTTTTTCGTCAGGGGATACATATTTGTTTGAAGTATTGATATAAACGTACCTTTTATTTCGAATAAAGGCTCCCTTGGGGAAAGGGAACAAATTGGAGTCAGAACGGTCAATTTTACCCATAACAGCGCCTCCGGTTGCAAGGCTATAATATCACCTCGCAAAAGAGTTGTCAACAGGGAATTGTAGACCGACCGCAATTATTTATGTTCCTGAAGAAATCAGGGAAATGAGATACTATAACAGAATTATCTAATAACAGTCAATATATTGTGTCATTCTTCGTGTGCCTCAGCATGTACAAAGTGCAAAATCTTAAGTAGCAGTTTTATGGCGTTGCGAGCCTTATCTAAGGAAGTTCAGGGAAGATAAAAAACGGGGCTTTCGGCGTGGAGAAATCCCTGGCTTGCCTGACGGGAAATCATATGGGGAACGGCATTGAGACATCTAGACGTCGCCGGACGTAAGGAGGAACAGTTTGAAACACAATTCGTCGGTACCTGCGACCGGGCGCATTCCATTCTTTCGCAGCGTCAGCTTTCAAATCCCGGTTATGCTTTGCATCCTCACATTGTTGCCGCTTCTTCTGCTGTTTCAGTTCAATTATTCCACCATCACGCGTATCACTTTGGATAATATGCAGTCCGCCATCCAGAATGACCTGTCCAGCAAAGCCCTTTCCATAGACTATCTGCTCAGCGATGTGACGCAGTTTGCGCTGTCGCAATGCAGCGATACGACACTCATTGACCTGGTGAAAACCTATTCCCATGCGGACGGCGGCAATCGAAGAATCTCCCGCAGCAACCTTACCATCGAACTGGGGCAGCGCATCGTAAACAGCTCGTCCATCGATAACATATATCTGATTATCGATGAAAGCGATGTCATTGCCTCGACAATCGTCGGTAATAAGGAAATCACGCTAGATTCCTCTCTTGGTTCCGCTCTGTACGCGGAGTATCAAAAGCACAAGGGTATGATCTCCTGGTCCAATCTAACCACGGAAGACGGCAGCTTCAAACTGTTGTATTTGCGGCCCATCAGTGTCAGTGGCTGCGGACCCTGTACGCTGGTCCTGGATGTAAATACGGAGTATATTCAGGGCATCATCACCAACAAACTATTGGAGAGCTCGGGTATATTGATCCGGGATTTCCGAGGCAATGCTGAGTTGCATGACAATCTGAAAGGAACTTACCTGGAAGAAGAATCTATCCTGGACAGCCGCTTCAGCGACGCAGAGATTTTCCGCAGCGCGTTGGACAGCCGGCAGAGATCCGGTTCTTATATTGTGGAAGCACCCGCAGGAAAGGTGCTAGTATCTTTCTACTCCTCTCTGCGTACATTCTGGAAATATATCGAACTGACGAAACTGGAGGACATTTACGGAGCTAGGAGCGTACAGACCAACAGTCTGATCTCTGTGCTGATCATCGGCATACTGGTATCCATGCTGGGGGCGTTGGTCATTTCCCGAGTCGTCATCAACCCCATCAACCGGGTATTATCCGCCATGAAAAAAACCGAGCAGGGAAATTTCCTAAAAGTACCTGGCCGCAAACCCAACAACGAATTGGGTTTGCTGATTGAAAACTACAACAGTATGACGCAGCATCTGGAGGAGCTGATTGAAAAAGTATATGTGCAGGAACTGGCTACCCGGGAGGCTCAGCTGTTGCAGATTCAATCTCAGTTGGATGAACATTTTCTATACAACACCTTGAATACAATTTACGGCGTCATCAAGCGGAAAGATTCAGACGATGCCGCGGAGATGATTATGATGCTGGCGCGGTTTTTCCGCACGTATCTGTCGGAGGGGCACAACTACATACAGGTCTCTAGCGTGGTGCGACTTGTCAAGGATTATTTGTGGATTCAGAAGGTTCGCTATGGAGACCGACTGAATATTTTTATGGATGTAGAGGAAAGTGTAGAAAACGCGTATGTAGTCAAATACCTATTTCAGCCCGTGGTGGAAAATGCCATAGTTCATGGGTTTGAGAGCCGAATTGGCACGGTGGATATACACGTAATGTTCCATCGGGAGGGGGAAAACCTGTACTTTGAGACCAGCGATGATGGTCTTGGCATTCCGGAAGAACGCCTCCAGGAATTGCGCCGGCAGATAGCTGAAAGCACCCGGGTAACAGGTGAAAACTTTGCTTTGAAAAGCATTAATGAGCAAATACGCCTGGCCTATGGAAAGGAATATAAAATTCACATAGAGAGCACAGAAGGAAAAGGCACACGAGTGTTTTTTACCATACCACTGAGATGGGAGGTTCCCGATGGAGAATAGATATTCACTTTTGATCGTGGACGATGAGAAAATTGCCCGGGAAAGTATATTGAAGGCGCTGGACTGGAAAAAGCTGGGCATTGATACGTTGTACGAAGCGGAGGACGGTTTTGTCGCAGAGCGGATGATCCGGGAGAAAAAACCAGACATTATGCTTCTGGATATCCGTATGCCCCAAATGAATGGTGTCCAACTTATGGCGCGCATAGCCGATGTAACGGAAGATATGCAGGTTGTGATTCTGTCGGCCTACAGCGACTTTGAGGTGGCGCGGACGCTGCTAACCTCGGACAGCGTGCAGGGTTACCTGCTAAAGCCCGTAGCGGAGGATGAGCTGACCGAGATGGTCATCAAGTGCACCGACAAAATTGAGCAGCTGCAGATCCAGAAAAAGAACCGCCAGAACTACAACGAGATGATAACATGGCTGCATCGTCGGGCGGTAGCAGACCTGATTTTCGATCGGGAAAAAGACTCCGTTTTCGATCGTTTGCCGGGAAATTCCACCTCTATGCAGGTGGGCGTGTTGTATATGCCGGAGGCGCCGGAAAACCCGGAAGAGGTGCTGATGGCCCACCAGGATCTGGAACCGCTGAAATACTGCTATCGTACAGAAAACCCCCAGTTCTGTGCACTGTATTTTGAATCAGATCAGCAGATTGGGCGAGTGGCGCATGTTTGCCAGAAGCTGAAGGACATGGGCTATGACCATATTGGTCTGGGGGGAGTTTACCAAGACTGGCAGGATATCAGCATGTCTTACCAGCAGGCGCTGATCGCCTGTGAGATCTCGCTACTGTCGGGAGATCTGAACCGGGTCAAAAAAGCAGACGCAGATGAAAGCCTGACGCAGGATTGGGATTCCTATGTGGTGACCCTTCGCAACGCCCTGAACGCAGCGGATACAGGCACGCTGGAATCGACGTTGCTGGAAGTGTTTTACTCCACACTGCACAAAAAAGCCTCCCAATTCAGCAGCGAGCGCAAACAGAACCTGGCTGTTCTAAAAGCCAGAGCCGCTAAACTTCTGGAGGCAACGCTGGATGAACGGCGGAATAATCTGAATCTGACCGGTTTATACTTAGCGGATGACCCGTACTCCGTATATCTGGTCTGCCGGGAAATCCTGAACCAACAGGTCACTGAGCAGCGATCCTTTAACGGATATCGGAGCGCACTGATAGAAAAGGTCAAATCCTATATTGCGGAAAATTACACAGAACATATTACTCTCGATACGGTGGCAGCCTATGTCTTTGTCAGCCCCAGTTACCTGTCCCGGTGCTTCTCGGAGTCTGTGGGATGCGTGTTCACAGATTACGTGACCAATCTGCGCATTAACAAAGCAAAACTTCTGCTGAGCACGCAGCTGCATATGAAGATCTACGAAGTGGCAGAGGCATCCGGCTACAACAGTCCCAAGTACTTCATCAAAGTATTCAAGGAAAAGACGGGTCAGACACCGGCGGAATATCGTGCCAAACATTACTTCGACGAAAAATTCTGAAGACGGCAAAACTCCCCTGTCCAACAGCGGATGCCTCGGACTGGGGAGCTCTACTGTCACCCCCGGCAGGGGGGTGAATCTATCTACACTCAGGCATTGGGCACAATGGGAAAAAATAGTCCTTTGGAACATCTCCCGATCTGAAATGCCTCAAGGATATAGAGTTACAGTGATACATTCTAAAGTACCGCAAACGCGCGCACCGGCGAGCCGTCCCGGTCAATCAGCTTCAGAGGCATGGCGAAAAAGGCAAAGTTCTGTCCCAGTAGCTGTTCGGGATGGCAGATGGACTCTACGATGATGATCTCCTCTTTCAAGATCGACTCATGGACAGTCGCATGGCGTTCCGCATTCACCGAAGGGGACTCTAGTCCTACCATGCGCACACCCAACTGCTTCAACGCGGGGGCTGCGTCTTCTGATAAACCAGTATAGCCAGTGAAAAACGCATCGGTACCCCATTTCTCACTCCAACCAGTATAGAACAGCACCGCCTCATGGCCTGCCAGCTCCGCCGTGTGGGCTTGAACAAACATCGCGTCCACTTCGCCGGTTACCTGCCGGCAGTCGATGACCACCGTGTGTTCCGCACAAAATGCCTCCAACGGCATACCCGTCAGAGTCCGTTTTCCCGGCAGTTTATGAGCCGGCGAGTCCACATGTGTGCCGGTGTGGGTGCCCATAGAAATACGGCTGACAAAGTATCCGTTTTCATAATGATGGGCTGTCTCGATTACACATTCCGGGTCACCGGGAAATACTCCCGTCCCATTTTCCAGACCATGGGTTAAATCTACCAATTTCATCGTAATTTAAACACCACCTTGCATACGTTGTCTTTTCGCTGGGTCATGATATCCAGCCCAGTCATAAAATCTTCCCGGCTCTTCAGAGGCAGTTGGTGGGAGATGATGTTCTTCACATCCAGACGCCCGTCCTCGATCATAGCAATAACAAAATCCCAGATACCCGGGCTTCCCAGACTGCCGATAATCTCCGCGTCGTTGGTGCTGATAAAGTCCCAGCTGCATGGAGCATCCTTGCCCTCAAAAAATCCGCACAAGACCATCCGGCCGGCCGGTGCCAAAACTTTTTCCGCCAGCGTAAAAGACTCGGCGGAACCGGCTGTCTCCAAAATGACATTTATCCCTTCTCCATCGGTCAGACGATGAATCTCAGACGCGACATCGCAGGTCCTTACATTGAGTTGGGCATCGGTATAATCTTTAGCTCGCGCCAGTCGCTCTTCCCTGGTTCCGGTAATGAAAACTTTCTTGGCGCCGTATATTCTCTTGGCTCCCTGAGCGGCCAGCAACCCGATAGGACCTGGGCCGATCACCAGTACGTTGTCCTTGGGAGTCACTCTGCCCCGGGTTACCGCGTTGAGGGCAATGCAAGACGGCTCAATGACAGCGCCTTCCTCAAAGGAAAGCTTGGTAAACTTGTGCAGATTTGTAACAGGGAATGTAATAAAATGGGCGTAGCCTCCGTCCCGGTTCATAACCCCTGTTTCGGTTCGGTTTACACACAGGTTCGGGTGGCCGGAGACACATTGGGGGCAATGGCCACAGTTGACGGTACACTCACCGGTTACATGATCTCCCACGGCGAAATTGTCGACGCCCTCGCCTACTTTCTCAATAACACCACACCATTCATGGCCCGGTACAATGGGAAGCTTAGCCATACCGGAGGTATAGTAAAACATCTTGTTGGTTAAGATCCCTACATCTGTACCGCACAGCCCGGCAGCCATCACCCGAATCAGAACCTCGCCCTTACCCGGCTGTTTGATCCCTCGATCCTCGTACCGAATGTCCATGGGGCCATGCACTGTGATAGACATGTTTTCCATTCCACGGTATCCTCCCACTAATTATTTTTGTTGGACAGCCAGATATTAAAAGCCACCGCCGCGAACAGCACCAGACCGGTGACCAGCTTTTGCGCGTCGCTGCCTACCCCCATCAGGTTCAAGCCATTGACCAGCACACCCATGATCAGCACGCCCAGTAAAGTGCCCGTCATATTGCCTTTGCCGCCCATGAGACTGGCTCCGCCCAGCACTGCCGCCGCGATAGGCTGCATCTGCAGGGAGTCTCCCGCGGTAACCTGTGCGCTGCCGATCCGGCCATCCATTAGTATGCCGGCCAAGGCGCAAAGAGTGGAACACAGGGTGAAAGCCAGTACTTTGTTTCTCACCACGTTAATACCTGACATTCGGGATGCCTCGAGACTGCCGCCAATGGCATACAGGTTACGGCCGAACACAGTATAGCGAAGCAAAACCAAGCCAATCACGAATATTGCGAGAAAAACGAAGATGATGACCGGAACCCCAAAGAGATACCCGCTTCCCCAGTAGGTAAGTCCCTTGGGAAGGCCGCTGATGGGTTTTGCACCGGTAATCATCAGCATCAAGCCGCTGCAAATATACTGCATGGCTAGAGTAGCCATAAAGCCGGGAATTTTCAACTTGGCGCAGGCGAAACCGGAAATCATGCCGATGACCGCGCCCAGAGCCAAAGAAATAAGGATGGCAGCCCAGATGGGGATGGGAGGCAGGCCAAAATATTTACCGGTACACAGGCCGCCGGCAATCATGCCGCAAAAGGCCATGACGGTTCCAATGGACAAGTCAATCTCACCCAGAAGGATCACCATAGTTACGCCGATGGCCATGATGCCGGTAATGGACACCTGCCGCAGCACATTGAGCATATTCGCACCGCTGAGGAAGTTTTTGGCAAAGATCGCGTAGACAACAATCAATACCAGCAGGAACAGAGCCGGTGTTATCTTGGCCAGGTCGACTTTTTTCTTCCACTTTTCCATTATTAGTCGTTTACCTCCGTCATCCTGTGTTTGAACATCATATGCATAATGGCATCCCCGTTGATCTCACTGCCTTCCTGCATGCCAACCATCTCTCCTTCACTCATGACAAAGACCCGGTCAGCCATACCAATCACTTCTGGAATCTCCGAAGACACGACCAGAACAGCGGTGCCGTTATCAGCCATCTGCCGCACCAAGTGATAAATCTCCCGCTTGGCGCCGATATCGATGCCGCGGGTCGGCTCATCCAAAATCAGCACTTCCGGGTTGGCGGCCATCCACTTGGCCAGCACAACCTTCTGCTGATTTCCGCCGGACAGAGAGCTAGCTGGCAGGTTGATGGATGGGACCTTGATAGATAGATTGTCCACCGCTTTTTTGGCTTTGCTGTCCAGCTTTTTTCCGCTGATAAAACCGAATTTCGAACAGTCGCCAATGGTGGCCAAAGATATGTTCTGTTTCACGCTCATGGAAAGCACCAAACCCTCGCCTTTCCGATCCTCGGTGACCATAGCGATGTGCTGCTCGATGGATTGCCGGATCGAGCCGGAATGGATGCGATTACCCCGGAAGAAAATATCTCCGCTTTCATATCGGTCCGCGCCAAATACACAACGGACCACTTCGGTTCGCTTGGAACCCTTCAGCCCGGTAAGAACCACCACTTCTTTCTCACGCACTGAAAAGCTGATATTGGAAAAATATCCATGGCGGGTGAGATTTTTCACTTCCAATACCGTGTCACCGAATATTCCCTTTTTCTTGGGAAACATCTCAGACATATCTCCGGCTTTGTCGCCGATCATCATACTCACCAGAACCCGCTGCCCGGCAGCCGAACGGTCGGTCACATCGATAGTATCTACCAGAAAACCGTCTCGCATAACGGTTACCCGATCGGATACCTCCAGGATCTCGTCCAGCTTATGCGTGATAAACACAATACTCTTTCCGCTGTCACGCAGTTTCTTGATGAGGGACAGCAGCCGACGAATCTCGGCTTCTGATAAAGCGGATGTAGGTTCATCCAGCAGCAGAATCGGCACATTCATGGTTAGTATACGGGCAATTTCAACCATCTGCATGTCCGCCACTGACAGTCGCTGCAAGGGGGTCCGTGGGTCAACGTCCAGGTCGATGGTGGCGAGAACTTCCTGTGCGTCCTGATTTAGTTTCCGCCAATTTACCGTTCCCAGGGCAGTACGGGGGAGCCGATTCAAAAAAATATTTTCCGCCACGGAAATATTGGGTAAAACCGACAGTTCCTGATGAACCATGCCGATGCCCTTACGCTGCGCGTCTGAGGGATTTTCAAAACGCACCGCTTCTCCATTTATATAAATCTGCCCGTCATAATCTGTGATGACGCCGTCGATGATTTTCAGCAGTGTGCTCTTTCCAGCCCCATTGGCGCCCAGCAGTGAGTGGACTTCTCCTTTCTTCAGCATGAATTTCATGTTGTGAAGAACTGGGACCGAGCCATAGCGTTTGGTTACATCTGAGACAGCCAGTGCATATTCAGTCAATTGCGTATTACTCAAAGCAGCACCCCATTTTTAGAAATTTTAGGGCAGGGCGCCATATAACGCCCCGCCCCAGCGTCCGTTCCAATGCACGTATTTCGAGCACCGTCCTGCGCGATCAGTAGGGCTTGCCCTCGTCCAGGAAAGTCTGAGCGTCCTCCGGGGAGATGGGGTCGGTGGGATAGTAGTTGTAGTACTCAATTTCCTCCCCGTTGATGTAGTTCACCATCGTCTCCACACCTAGACACACCATGGCTGGATATTGAATGACGGTGCCCTGGATGCCCCCGTCAGCGATGGTTTGCACACAGGACAGCGTGCCGTCCAGGCCGGTGATAGCTACCTCACCCACGCGGTTAGCATTGACCAGGGCCTGATAGCAGCCCATGGCCATATCGTCGTTATGGCAAATGAAGCCATGCAGATCCTCATTGGCGATCAGGCTGTCTTCTGCGATGGACAGCGCTTCGGTGGTGGAGTAGTTGCCATCCAAGGAGGCGATGATGTTCACACGCTCATCCTCGTCCAAGACATTGTGGATGCCTTCGCCGCGCAAGATCGCAGAAGATGAGCCTTGCGTGCCCTCAATCTCAATAACATTCCAGGTCTCTTCATCCGGATACATCTCTTCCAAGGCGGAAATCAGCAGCTCAGCGCTTTGCTCTCCCATGCCGACGTGCTCCGCGCCGACAAAGCCGATGACGTTTACACCTGCCTCCTCGGTGACCTCACGGTCCACGGTGATCACCGGAACATCTTTCTCATTGGCGTAGGCAATGGCGGGAGCAGCTCCTTCCACGGTAATGGGGATCAGTACGATGCCATCGTAGCCCATGGTGATCATGTCCTCGACGTCCTTATTCTGCTTTTCCTGATTGTTCTCACCGTCATACAGCGTTACGTTGACACCGTCTTTCGGATATTCATTTTTCAGCTCGGTCTCCATCTGAGCAAAGAATGTGTACTCCATGGAGGGCACACTGACACCAATCTCCAACTCTTTGGCGTTCTCTTCGGCGCTGGCCAGTGCGCATATTGACAAGGACAGTACCATAGTCAGTGCCATCAGGATTGCGATGATCTTTTTCACGTTAATCTCCTTTTCCGGGATATTCCTCCCTTTAGACTTATTAGACTTATAATTGAGCCGGTTGTCGCCAATTATCCGTTTTGTAACTTTTGGGTGTGCTTCTTGAAAATCTCCACAATAATTCATGAGTTGACCTTCACACAATCAGTCATTTATACCAACGTGCTACCGATCAATTCACACATGTACCAAAATTTTGTCCCAATCGGCTCACAATGTTAGTGCTATTTTAACAAAACAATTGGAAATAGTAAATTCCAAAATCTTTTTCCCGGTGCAAAATTATACTCGACTGCATTGAAAATTTAACATACGCAAATTTGTTAGGAGGTACTAATTCACCTTGAATCTCGTCTGTTAATGGCAACTCAGTAAGTCCGGCTCTAGGTATTTGCTAACCCAATCCGGATAATTATTAGAATTATTGGGGACATAGGTAGAATTCTCCCTTTAAGTTGTTGAGCTGCATATTTTTAATATATCAAATCATTATGTAATACAACAGGAACCAAAAAATCCTCCCCCCATATCGTGTAGTAGAAGGTATGCATCCATGTACTTTAAAAAATAACATTCGCAGAGTGGCGCATTTATGGGGAAACATACAAGAAAGAAGACAGTACTTACTTGACGGCCGGTGTGCTGTACCCCAAAAAGAGGTACCTGGAAATCCGGCGGCAGAGTCAGGCACCTGACAGCGATGGAAGCGGCGGCATACACTCAAAGGGAGTGATGGGATGGGAAACTGGTTGTGGCAGCCATGCGACTTGGGATAGATGATTGGACTGACCCTGTGCAGAATTCTGCACAGG
>CAZGAM010000023.1:0-4409 GCA_964523685.1 uncultured Oscillospiraceae bacterium
AGCCTAACACAGTCGGCAGCTTTATTGGTGGCAATACATCTTTCTCTCGGAAGCTGCGTAGTAAGGCCCATACGGTAAAGCATGGCATACCCTGTTTCATAACCGATGTCCGGCAAAAGGTATTTGTCGGCAATCAGGCGTTCGGTGTCAATCCCTGTTTCGCCAAAGGGCGTGGGAGCCGTTAGATAATAAATGCCCTTTTGGTAAAAGCGAAGCTCCGTGACCGCTTTATCGTCCATGATCCGTTTGAAAGCAACCGAAGTCGCAGCAGCGGCTTCTTTTTCCTGTAACCCGTATTGTTCTGCGAGTTTTCCGGCAAGGGTGGCCGTATATATTTGGTTGTCCCGTCCCGTAACCTTTTAACTGATCCCGTATAAATTCCGTATAGGTCATTCTGAACACATCCTTGCAGATATATTATATGCGGTAATGCAAAATCAATACCGTTTTATTATATCGAGGAACGACGGAATTTTCAATAGGACGTTGACTGAAAAAGCGGTCATCTCGCTTGGCTCCGTTCCCAACGTCTGGTGATGGTTAGACCGCGCCGGATACAAAGAAAATCGTTGTAGTCCTTGCCCTGGGGCGGCGGTCGGTATTCGCTGGGCAGCCCGTAGTCTCGTTTGAGCAGCGCCCGAATCGTCTGCGCCGCCAGCCGTCCGGCTGCGTCATTGTCCAGCCGCAAAATAACCTTTTGGATCTGTGGATGATCCGAAAGATACTGTCCCAGCGCCGCAGGGAGAGTGATGTCCTCCAAACACTTTCGCGGCTTATATACGCCGGCAAGAGATAACAGATCGTCCCGCCGCCAGTCCATGCCTCCAACTTCAGTAGCGTCCCATAAGAGAGAAGGTCGATGGCCGATTCAAAGAGGTGGACTGTCCCGCTGGATGAGGAGGCGGGAACGGCAAAGGATAATGCTTATCGCTGCCATTGGCATCCCAGATGAAATCCGTCCCGATACCGCGAAGATTGGCGTACCGCGCCTTGCCGCTTTGATCCTGCCCGATAAACACGACATTGTGATACGGTTCGCTCTTATAGAGCCGCCCGGTCGGATGTAGAAGTCGATCAGTTCACGGTCGATTCCGCGTCCTGCCAGATAGTTCACCGCACGGGCGGCGCAGCGGCTGGCTTTGGGGAGTTGCAGTTCCCTTGGCTTTTCCTGTTTCGGCTGTGAAACGAAAACAGGCGGCTTCGCTGCCGCCTGCCTACGATTCATGTCACCGCCTCCATAAATGGAAGAATAAACGGCTCTCGTCAAATGGTCGTTATGTAGTTTTGGGAGGGAACTGTCTTATAAACTCCTTTCCATTATGCCAGATTCGGTCAAATCCGGTCATTCCCATCAAATCGTTTTTCGGTAAAATGAAGAGGTGGTCAAAGGGAGAAAAGCCCGCCTGAAAATGTCCCGTTTTTGGCTCTCGGTTGTCCTATTTTTTAACACAAAAGGGGTGTCAAAATAGGCCGGTTGTCCTATCGTTAACACATAGAACAGGGTTAAAACCGTTCAAATCGGGCGAAAATTTACCAAAGGCATCAAAGCAATAGATAATCGGGTAGGAGGCTGACCATTAGTTGGCCAGCCTCCTACCCGATCAATATGATAAAGATAAAATGGGGCTTTTACTTCCGCTGCTTTCATGTTATACTGTAAGAAGAAATCAGCAGAAGGGAGGAGTAGCTATGACGCTTGAACTGGCATTGCAGGAATTGACGCCGGGTTTGCAGAAAATCTACGGCAGTTTGATTGACAGCATCATTCTGTACGGTTCTACGGCGCGTGGAACCCAGGCGGAGGATTCCGATGTTGATGTGGCGATCTTGCTGCATCCAGGCGCAACAAAGTCGATGCGGGAGCAGATGATAGATTTGGTCGTCGATTTGGAACTCGCCTGCGGCAAGGTACTGTCCGTCCTCTGCATTGATTACAACAAGTTTGTTGAATGGAAGGATATACTTCCTTTTTACAATAACATTCGGAAGGAGGGCGTTGTGTTATGGCGGGCAACTTGATGGAACTCTCCGCTCACCGTTTTGAATGTGCGAAGGAGGAGCTTCAGACAGCGGAGCTGCTTTTCCAAAACGCCGGCTTTCGTTCATCCATCAACGCTCATATTATGCAATCTTTCATGCGATTCGCGCTGTCAATGCATTGGACGGTTTTGACAGTAGCAAGCACAGCGGCGTGATTTCACACTTCAACCAGTTGCTGTCACGGGGGACATACTGACGCTGTATGGTTTCATAAAAGGCTTTGACTTTCGCGTTTCCGGCTGCTTCTGTAAAAAACGAAAATTCTGTGGAGGAACGCCGGGAATGCCGTCCCTGCGTTCCAGTTCCTCCGTCATCCGTATCCGCAAAAGTCGTTCCATCTGCGTTGTATCGCAGAGCAAAGCCGTGATCTGCGGATGCGATTTCAATACCGCCAGATTATAGATGTGCTTTGCGGCTTCAAAACGCACGGTGAGGATCGTCAGACTTTCTTACATAGGCTTCGGATGCAAAGAGCTTGTCGATAAAAATACGTTCTATGGTGATCGTCAGTATCTCAAACGGCTTTACTGCAATAGATATAGAAAAAGCCCGGAAAATGGCGTATTTCCGGGCTTTTTGAGCTGTTTTGATTGAATTTTTCCGCTTTGTTAACGCTTGCTGAACTGCGGCGCGCGGCGGGCTGCCTTGAGACCGTACTTTTTGCGCTCTTTCATGCGGGGATCGCGGGTGAGAAGGCCTGCCGCCTTTAGGGTGGGACGATATTCTTCGCTAACCAGCAACAAGGCTCTTGCAATGCCATGCCGGATTGCACCAGCCTGTCCGGTAACTCCGCCGCCTGATACAGTAGCTTCAATATCTACTTTATTGAGAGTTCCCGTTGCAACCAGAGGCTGGCGAACAATCAGCTTCAGAGTCTCAAGGCCGAAATAATCATCCATGCTGCGGCCGTTGATAGTAATGGTCCCTGTACCGCCGGGAATCAAGTGGACACGGGCAACAGAACTTTTCCGTCTGCCTGTACCATACAGATACGGGCGTTTAGACTGATAGGTAGCCATTATTTATTGCCTCCTTCCACATACAGCTCAGGTTTTTGTGCCTGGTGATTGTGCTGTTCCCCTCTAAAGATGCGAAGCCTGGTCAGTTGGTTCTTTGCCATAGCGTTCTTCTGCAGCATACCACGAACAGCTAAACGCATGGCCAGTTCCGGCTTTTCCTCCATGAGACGGCTGTACTGCGTTTCATGTAGCCCACCAGGATAGCCAGAGTGGGTGCGGTAATATTTCTGTTCCAGCTTTTTGCCGGTGAGAACAGCTTTTTCCGCATTGATGATAATGACATAGTCTCCACAGTCTACATGGGGGGTATAATCTACCTTCCGCTTGCCTCGGAGCAGGTCAGCGGCTATTACAGCTGTTTTTCCCATCGGCTTACCGGCGGCATCGATCACATACCACTTGCGAGCGACCTCCGCAGGCTTCACCATAGTTGTGCTCATTCGTTTCCTCCACAATATATAAAATATAAATCGGCATAGAAGTTGCTGCCCCTTTATAGCACAATTTCAAGCCTGTGTCAATAAGAAAATTGAAAAACCCTGTGTTTACTCGATTTTCCTCGAAATAACTCGAAATAGCTCAAAAATACTCAAAACGATTATTTTCTTGTGAGGAGCCCGAGAAGGAGTCTCGGGTCGAGGGGCTCCGCTTCACCAGAGAGAATTTTCAGCAGAAGAAGTGTTTGCCATCATAGCTGGGGTATGATACAATGCTGGTTGATTCTGCAGGGGAGGTCAAATATGGACAAACTGAATACGCATCTTGCTTATTTTCAGCATGAAGACAACTGGCAGGATATCAAAAATGCTGCCATGAACACCATCGGGAAGAAGAAAGGGGCCTATCCGGATTCCGTCTGGAAGAGAAAGATTATCCTGGCGGAACACTCACCCATACGGAAAATGAAGTTTTCCTGGCGCTGGGTTGATCTGCCTTATTGGGTCAGTGTCCATTTTGTGCGCCATAAAATTGGTATTGAACATTTCGTCAAGACCCAGCGCTCAGATCGTACTGGAGTGGACCGGACAGATCTTCCCCAGGGTTCTCCTGTCAGCCATGAGTGTGAGGCAGATGCCCAGGCCCTCATAACTATCAGCCGCAAGCGTCTGTGTTCCTGTGCCAGCCCGGAGACACGGGAAGCATGGCAGATGGTGAAGGATGCGGTGGAGAAGGTAGAACCGGAACTGGCTTCCTGTATGGTACGTGAATGTGTGTACAGAGGATTCTGTCCGGAAATGTTCGGATGCGGGTTTGCCAGCACGGAGCAGTTCCAAAAAGAGCGGGAGGCTTATATTCAGGGGCCACAGGTGAATGGAGAGTTTCCGCCTGACAGATGTATTGTCTGAGAGA
>CAZGAM010000023.1:4419-18745 GCA_964523685.1 uncultured Oscillospiraceae bacterium
ATCTGGGAAGAGCTTCAGGACGGCAGGAAAACCCTGTCGTCTGCTTTTTTGCAGGCGGAAGGGAGATTTTGCCAGGTTGGGAGCCGTTTCGGCTTCATTTGGCTGCATCTTTTGAGGCAAAATGAAAAAAAATAGAAAAGGCGTCTTGCCTTTTGATTGGCTATATGTTACAATACGGTAACAAATAGTTAAAAAAAGAACCTCTAATGAAGGAGAGATGTCCAATGGTAAAGACAGTGGTTCTGGTCTCGGGAGGTGGAACCAATCTGCAGGCGATTATCGATTCCCACTTGTTTGGGGAAATCCCCAACTGTGAACTGACGGCTGTCATCTCTTCGGATCCGGAGGCGTATGCCTTGATTCGGTCAAAAAGTGCCAACCTTCCCTCTTATGTGGTGGATCGTTCCCTGTTTGCCAACATACAGTCCTATAATACCGCGGTGGAACAGAAGCTGATGGATTTGGATGCAGAGCTGGTGGTTTTAGCAGGTTATATTCAACCTCTGGGGCAGGGCATTTTTAAGGCCTTTGAAAATCGTATCATTAATGTATGTCCGACACTCCTGCCGGCTTTCGATGACAGCAACATGAACTCCATGGAACCTTATGAACGTGCGATTGAAGCGGGTGTTAAGCTCTCCGGTGCTACAGCCTACTTTGTTACAGAAGATCAGACAGGTCCCATTATTCTACAGAAAGCGGTAGAAGTTTGGGAAGGAGATACACCGAAAACACTGCAGCGGCGAATTATGGAGGAAGGGGAGTGGAAGCTCCTCCCTGAAGCGGTAGCTATGTTCTGCCAGGGGCAGTTGATTGTGGAGAATGGTATTGTCCATGTATCCGATGCAAGAAAGTAAAACCGATTGATTTGTAATTATAGAGGTTGGGAGAGATGAAAAACAATAAAAGGAAATGCCCACGCTGCGGGGCAACGATACCAGCGAATGCCAAAACCTGCCCAAAGTGCAATGCTGTACTTGACTCCGGCCGGGTGAGCACGCTAACTCGGAACGATACAATCGATCAGCAGGAGGAAGTTCTGCACGATCTGCCCAGACCCGTAAGACCTACGGAGGAACTGGAAGGAGATGATTCGACAAAGAGTTATCGGCAGCATTCGGATGGACAGGAATTCGGTGAGGGAAGAATGTCGGATGAGGGCCAGGGGTATAAAGGTCCCTCCAATGGAAGAACACCGAGGCCGGTGGAGACAGCCCGCACCAATTATTCCTCCCAAAAGTCGGATCGGCACGTATGGCAGATAGCGGCTGTGCTGGCGATTATCCTGGTGGTTGTTATTGTGGCGATTATCCTGGTGATCCGGTTGAATCAGAGACCTGCTTCTGATGATGAGTCCAGTCAGACCAAAGAACCATCGCCGGAGTTTGTAATGGAAGAGCCTTCCACCAGTCCAGCTCCTACCACATCCTCTCTGGTTATTACGCCGGTTCCCAGTTCCAGTTCCAGTCCCAGTCCCACCCCTACCAGTACGCCTTCGACCAGGGTGACGATTACTACACCCACGCCTACGATTTCCCCCCTGTTTACCCCTACGCCTTCGCCATCGACCAATTCTTCGTCCTCGTTTAACGTTACTCCTGTCAACGAGACAGTCTATCTGACCGGCGGCGGTGTGAATATCCGCAAAGGCCCAGGTACGGATTATGATGTGATAGGCAATGAGAGCACGGGATATACCTTTACCCGTACAGGAAGGACAAGCAACGGCTGGAGCCGGGTGTTATACAACGGTGCGGAAGGCTATGTGAGCGATTCATTTTTATCTACTACCAAGCCCACAGCGACCCCAGCAGCCTCCTACAGTGTAACGCCTGCCAGTGGGACAGTTACGGTTACAACGGCAGCGAATCTCAGAAAAGGACCTGGAACCGACTACGAATCGATTGGTGTCGTATCGGCGGGAACGCAGCTGACGAGGACCGGATACGTAAGCGGCTGGACCAGAGTGCAGTATAGCGGTCAGGACGTGTTTATTGCATCCAACCTCATATCGGATGGTACAAGCAGCGGCGGATCTACCACCAGTGGAACGGTCACAATCACAGGCAATTTGGTGAATATCCGTTCAGGACCCGGTACGAATTACAGCGCGATTGGTTCGGTAAACGCTGGTACGATGCTGACTTGCACAGGGCAGAGCGGTGACTGGTATCAGGTGGTCTATAATGGTCAGACCGGCTATGTTATTTCTACCTATGCCATCAAAAGCTGACAGGTAAAAAGGCGGTCATTCCGTAAGTACTGCAGAAAACTTATCCAGACCTTTTGAGCAAGACTGCTTGGAAGGTCTGGATTTCTTATTGGGTGTTGCAGCAGGGAAAAATAGAGAAGACGTCAAACACGCAGGGGCGTCCGGAATAGGAGCGCTCTGAGCATAGAATCGGGCTAAGCCCCGGGGGCGACCCAGGGCCTGGCCAAGTGAAATTTTTGAAAAGAGAAAAAGGCTAAAAAAAACGCTGACCCCGTCGGACATTTCCGTCGGAAGTTCAGCAGCTGACTAATTGGGAGACGATGGTTGTTCTTGCGGCTCGTCTTTTTCTTTGGACAACATTAAATTTGCCAGGATTCCGAGAATCAACGAGCAGGCAACGGTTCGGATTTCCACAGCACCAAACGTTATGGAAAGTCCTCCCACGCCGGTTATGAATATAATGGAAGCAACAAAAAGGTTTCGGTTCTTGTTCAGGTCTACACCCTGGAGCATTTTAAAACCACTCATGGCTATAAAGCCATATAAAGCAATGCACACACCGCCCATCACACAGGAAGGAATGGTCTGGAGGAAAGCCATCAGGGGAGAGACAAAACTGACAAGGATGCAAAGCACGGCAGCGCCCCAGATGCTGATGGTGGAAGCATTACGGGTGATCGCCACACAGGCAATGGATTCTCCATAGGTGGTATTCGGGCATCCTCCGAACAGGGCACCGGCAATGGATCCTATACCATCGCCTAACAGCGTTCTTGTGAGACCCGGTTTTTCCAGCAGGTTGATGCCTATGATGGAAGACAGATTCTTGTGGTCTGCAAGGTGTTCGGCAAACACAACAAAAGCGACAGGAACGTAAGCGGTAAAGAGGGTCAGCAGATAGGTGCCGTTGATCTGGTTCAGATTTCCGGCCTGCAGAAAGGTGAAATCCGGCATGGAAATGAACCCTACATTAGCCATGGCACTGTAGTCAATGACTGTAAAGGCAGGATTTCCGGTGAAGTAGCCTACAAAGGCGAATAGACTGGCACAGGCATATCCAGCAAGAATTCCAATAATAAACGGAACCATTTTGACCATCTTTTTGCCATACGTGGAGGCAAGAATCGTTACCGCCAGGGCTACCAGACCGCAGAGAATGGAGACATAGAGAGAACCTCCTTCCACACTGGGGCGGGTCAGGTCACCAATGGCATTTCCGGCCAGGCTCAAACCAATGATGGCAACGGTGGGGCCGATGATCACAGGGGGCATTAACCTGTCAATCCAGGCGACACCACAAACTTTGATGACAATGGCCAGTACAATATATACGGCTCCGGCCATTCCCGCACCTATAATTAAACCCCAGTAACCGGCAGCCATGGACGCTGCCCCGGAAAAAGCACTCATCATGGAGCCGATAAAGGCAAATGAGGAGCCTAGGAATACAGGGCTGGCACTTTTTGTAAACAGCAGATAGACAATAGTTCCAACCCCGGCACCGAAAATCGCGGCAGAAGCTGGCAAAGAGGTTCCGCAGGCGTTATTCACCACAGCGGGCACTGCAATCGTGGCTGCCATGATTGCCAGCAGCTGCTGGAGGGAAAACAGAACCACTTCGCCAAATTTTGGCTTGTCCTTGATTCCGTAAATTAGATTCATTGCTTTTTTTTCGCAGTGTGCAGCCACGATCACATCAGAGGCTGACACACCAACTCCTTTCGCCTTCCGGCTAGATTTTGCTGGGATCGAGAAAGCAAGGCAGAAAAAAAGCCCTCTTGCCGAGGCAAAAGGGCATGGACATGTGCCATCTCGCATCTTGCCGCAGCTGGATACTCGAGGGTGGACAATGTTTCTGGAATGCTTTCAGAAGAGTTTACACCAACTTTGACTGGCTGTCAATTTGATTTTTTTTCGCAAATTTTACAAATCTTCGTTGGATTTGATCAACTATTTTGGCGGTATGGAAGGGATGGAAAAAAATGGCCGGAACAAAGGGCGTACATTGTGCAACATTACCAGATGCCCGGACAGCCGAAATGTTTCCAGCCGTATACGGGAAACAAAGACCTTTTGGGGAATGGTCATTATGAGCCCTCATTCTCCTGCAGGGGATCCGGCAAAGGCAGTATAAAGCATGAACGGGGAAGACTTAGCACATTCAGGTAATATAAAAGAGAGATTTCCATTTTCTTATTATAAAATGTCCGGTTTTGGATATCCTGTAGAAAAACAATCTTTCCAGGCAAGAGGATCGTTCATGTCTGATCGTCACAAAGAAAGGATTATCAGCTTTCAGAACTTATCGGGCTCGCGCATCACTTCGTTTTGTACATTTTAAAGAGAGAGCTTCTTGCTTTTCTTCTGTAAATCGCCTATAATAATCCGAGAAAAGAATTCAGAAAATCACGCGAATATGTAAAATGTTTGCTTGCAAAGCAGAGAGCCAACAGGGAAAGGACAGAAAAACATGGAAAGAGTGAAAATCGCCTGGCTCTGGGCAGATGCTCAGAAGTATACCCAGGGTCAGATCACTGTCTGCGGATGGGCGAGAACCATCCGGGATCAGAAAAATTTCGGATTTATTGATTTAAACGATGGTAGCTCCTTTAAAGGAGTGCAGATTGTGTTTGACAGGGAAAAAATAGAGAACTATGATGAGATCGCCAAGCTCAATGTGGGCTCTGCTCTGATCGTTGCCGGTTCGCTGATATGCACACCTGAGGCGAAGCAGCCCTTTGAAATACAGGCGGACACGATTACGGTGGAAGGAGTTTCCGCACCGGACTATCCTCTGCAGAAAAAGCGCCACAGCGTAGAATATTTGCGCACGATTCAGCATCTTCGGCCTCGTACGAATCTGTTTTCCGCGGTTTTCAGAGTACGCTCTGTGGCAGCCCAAGCGGTCCATGAATTTTTCCAGAGCCAGGGATTTGTCTATGTACAGACGCCGATCATTACCGGCTCCGACTGTGAAGGAGCCGGGGAGATGTTCCGCGTGACGACCCTGGATCCCTCGGAGCCCCCTCGTAAAGAGGATGGTACGGTTGATTTCAGCAAAGATTTCTTCGGCAGGGAAACAAACTTAACGGTCTCCGGTCAGCTGAATGCGGAGAATTTTGCGCTGGCTTTCGGAGATGTCTATACATTTGGACCTGCTTTCCGTGCGGAAAACTCCAATACCCAGCGCCACGCGGCGGAGTTTTGGATGATTGAGCCGGAAATGGCCTTCTGTGATCTGGAAGGGGATCTGCAGTGCATGGAAGGCATGGTGAAATATATCATCCGGACGGTACTGGAAAAGTGCCCTCAGGAGATGGAATTTTTTAATTCCTTTGTGGACAAGGGGCTTTTGGACAGGCTCCACCAGGTAGTAGACAGTGATTTTGGGCGGGTCAGCTATACAGAGGCAATTGACCTGCTGAAAAAATCCGGAGCTGCTTTTAAATATCCGGTAGAATGGGGTGTCGATCTGCAGACAGAGCATGAACGGTATCTGACAGAGCAGATTTTCAAAAGGCCTCTGTTTGTGACGGATTATCCCAAAGAAATCAAGGCCTTTTATATGCGGCTGAACGACGATGGAAAGACTGTGGCGGCGGCGGACTGTCTGGTCCCCGGGATTGGAGAGATCATCGGGGGAAGTCAGCGCGAGGAGCGGCTGGATGTGCTTACCGCCCGGATGGAGGAACTTGGCATGAACCAGTCCGATTATTGGTGGTACCTCGATCTGCGCCGTTATGGCACCTGCCGCCACGCCGGGTTCGGTATGGGCTTTGAGCGTATGGTCATGTATCTCACCGGGGTATCCAATATCCGCGATGTAGAGCTGCACCCCAGGACGGTGGGGAATGCAGAATTTTGAATAGAAAAAAGGTCCCGGCCCTGAAAGGGGGCCGGGACAGCATAACAGAGGAAGAGAGGAACGGTATTGGATCCCATTCTTGACGATCCGCAGCAGGAGGCGCTGCGGAAGAAATATTTCCCCCATGTGGAGTGGACCATTCAGGGCCCTGTCCGGAGAAAGTACCGGGCAAGGGCGGCTTCGGGGGGAGATGTGGTCCAGGCATTGGAAACGCTGGCCCGGAGAGAGGAATTTATTGCCCCCGGAGAGACGGTTGCAACTTGTGACGCCGGGCAGAGCTATGCCGTTTTTCAGGCTGTAATTGGCCGGGAGACCATGGTGTTCGGCACGGAACTGGCCGCTGTGTGGTGCGATCTGGCGGCAGGTCCCCCTGATGAAAACGGCTGGCAGCCGCTTCTTGTCCGTTCGGAGGAGGCGGAAAATCTTATTGCCCTTGCCAATGCCACGGGCGAGGTGCTCTTTAAGCCATACTAGCCTCCGAAAGACACTCGGCCGCTCCATTTTCTGCTTTTCTGTGCCGCCTGCGGCAGGGAGCTTCCGGTTCGCAGGGAAGTCAGGCTGCCGTTTCGCGGCAGACGGTACAGCAGCGGGGCTGAGACTCATAATTTCCCGAAAAACGCCGATTCGCCCAAACCCTGCCTTTTTACTGTCTGGAGGAATCCGAAGCAACGGCGTAGCGCAGGTAGTAATTGTACCGGCGCTCTCTGTCCAGGGTGGTCTGCTCCATATGTCCGGGGTAGACCTCATAATTTCCCGCCAGATTTCCAAGGCGTTTCAGGCTCTGCATAAGGGTGGGCATGTCGCCCCCGGACAGATCGGTACGGCCGCAGGAATCCCGGAAAAGAGTATCGCCGCAGAATAGGGCATCTTCGCATAGAAGCGTGACTCCTCCAGGGGTATGGCCCGGTGTCTCTATCACCTGAAACAGGAGTGAGCCTACCCGGAACTGGTCCCCCTCCCTGTAAAAAACGGTGCCGGCAGGCGGCTGGAAGCAGTATTCTCCTTCTCCCACATCGGCAGAATGGACACAGACGGTGGCACCGGTCTGCTTTTGTACGGGAACGACGGCGGTGGTATGGTCAAAATGCCCATGAGTGAGGAAAATATATTTGGCAGTAAGCTGGTTTTCCTCTAAATAGTTCATGATGGTGTTGGATTCATCACCAGGATCAATGACAGCGCATTCCAGTGTGTTTTCATCGGTAACAATATAGCAGTTGGTTTCAATAGGACCTACCACAAGGCATTTGATCAGCATGGAACGCTCCTTTCCAAAGTAAAAAAGTACAGGCCTGCTGCCGCCAGGTCAGGTGCATCACAGGTCCCTGGTATCCAGCAATATGGTGACAGGCCCGTCATTCTGGCTTCGTACCTGCATATCTGCGCCAAAAATTCCGGTCTCTACCTGAAATCCCCTGTCCCGGCACAGTTGAATGACATGCACATAAAGAGGTATGGCCTGTTCCGGCCTGGCGGCATGTGTGAAGCCGGGACGGCGGCTGCGGCAATCAGCAAAAAGAGTGAACTGGCTGATGATGAGCAGACGATTCGCCCCGGCATCTGTGGGGTTGACATTCATTTTTCCGGCCGCGTCCTCGAAAATGCGAAGTCCGCAGATCTTATCGGCGATTTTTGCTGCCTCCGCGGGGCCGTCATCCACGTGGACACCCAGAAGGACCAGGAATCCCTGCTGAATCTGGCCATGAATTTTTCCCTCAATTTCGACAGAGGCATTTTTCACTCTTGTGACTACGGCCCGCATATCAGGTTCCTCCCCGGTTGATTTCCCGCACACCCCGCACGCCCTGCAGGCGGTTGATGATGTTCTGTACTTCCTTGGCGTCCTTCACTTCCAGGGAGATGATGACGGTGGACTGCCCCTTCCCGGTATCCCGCGCGTTCAAACCGCGAACTTTGGCGTTAAGAGAGTTGAGAATCGTGGCGATATCCATGACAAGACCACTTCTCTCCTCCGCGGTGATATAGATATCCGCTGCGTAACTGTCTGTGATGTTGTCTGCCCAGGAGACGCTGATCCAGCGCCCGCTCTCCGGGTCCCGGCGATAATTGATGCAGTCTCTGCGGTGTATGGATACCCCAAGGCCCCGGGTAATGAATCCAATGATCGGGTCACCTGGTACCGGCGTGCAGCACCGGGAAAATTTGATAAGGCAGTTGTCCAGTCCCTCCACCAGCACACCCTGAACGGCCTTGAGCTGTTTCTGCTGCCGGCGGTCCGCGCGCTCCTGCATCTTCTCGATTTCCGTCTTCCGGTTCATGGTGCGGTTGCGCTCTATTTCATCCCGGACCCGCTTTACCGCCTGGGAAGCGGCCATGCCGCCGTAGCCGATGGAGGCATAAATATCGTCCAGCTCGTTGACAGCCATGCGCTTGAGAATATGGGGCAGGAGCTCCGGATCGGTTACACTCGACATGGGCAGGCCGATGCGCCTGGCCTCCGCTTCAAACATTTCCCGGCCCTGAACGATATTCTCCTCCCGGCGCTCCCGTTTAAACCACTGGCGGATCTTGCTCCGGGCCTCTCCGGATTTGGCAATGTTGAGCCAGTCCCGGCTGGGGCCGGTGGAGTTATGAGAGGTAATAATCGAGACAATATCTCCATTCTGCAGGGGATACGCGATGGGGACAATGCGTCCGTTTACCTTGGCACCGGTCATGGAGTTGCCCACGGCAGAGTGGATGGAATAGGCAAAATCGATGGGGGTGGCTCCGGCGGGCAGGCTCTTCACATCTCCGTTGGGCGTGAAGACAAACACCTCATCATCAAAAAGATCAACCCGCAGGTCGTGGTAGAAATCCTGGGCGTCCGAGTCCTGCTGACTCTCCAGCAGACGGCGGATCCAGGCAAATTTCTCCTCATCGCCGACTTTATGGCCGGAGGGGCCGGATTTGTATTTCCAGTGGGCGGCCACCCCGTATTCCGCCGTCATATGCATCTCCCACGTGCGGATCTGCACCTCAAAGGGTATGCCCTCAGCCCCGATGACCGTGGTGTGCAAGCTCTGATAGTTGTTGGGTTTGGGGGTTGAAATATAGTCCTTAAACCGGCCGGGAACCGGGCGGAACATCTCATGGATGATTCCCAGCACGTTATAGCAGTCGGCCAGATCGTTTACAATGACCCGGAAAGCGCACAGATCAAAAATCTCCTCCACGCTCAGATGCTGGGTATACATCTTCCGGTAAATACTGTAGATATGCTTTAACCGGCTGGATACCTCGCAGGAAATCCCCTCTTTTTCCATGCGCTGGCTGATGCGCGCCTCCATGGATTTCTGGAATTTTTCCAGCGTCTCCCGACGCCGGTCCAGAATGTTGGTGATCTCCTGGTAGCCTACCGGGTCCAGATACAGCAGGGCCAGATCTTCCAGTTCGTCCTTCATGGCCTCCATGCCCAGCCGATGGGCAATAGGCGCATAAATTTCCATGGTTTCCCGGGACTTGGAAAGCTGCTTTTCCGGACTCTGAAAATTCATGGTTCGCATATTGTGCAGCCGGTCCGCCAGTTTGATGAGGATGACCCGGATATCTTTGGCCATTGCCAGGAGCATTTTCCGCAGATTTTCCATCTGGGTCTCTTCCAGCGTGCTGTACTGGACACGGGTCAGTTTGGTGACGCCCTCCACAATATTCGCAACATCCGAACCGAATTCCTCTTCCAGCTGCTTGTGGGTGACGTTGGTATCTTCCAGGGTGTCATGCAGCAGGGCAGCCATGATGGATTCATCATCCAGTCCCATCTCTGCGGCAATGGTGGCCGCGGCAATGGCGTGGGTGACATAGGGGGAACCGTCTTTCCGTTTTTGGCCTTCATGGGCCTGGCAGGCGAAATCAAAGGCATGGCGAATACGCTGCAGGTCGGCGCTGGCGCTGTTCTGCCGTACTACCTGCGCCAGATCTTCAAAAGCCTGATCCGGCGAAAACTCTGTCATACATCTTCGGCGAGGATCTCCCAGGTGCCCCTGGGGGAGAGATCGCCGTACCACCTTTCCGCTTCCTTCATTTAATGTGTGAAATTACACCCTACAGAAAAAACGCTGCGCTCTCGCTCAGACGCCTCGTGAATAGGGTGCGGTTCTCTCTGGCAGCTTCTGAGCCTGCCAGGAGGGGGAACTGTCCAGCTGCACTTTTTCCTCCCAGGGGAGAGGCTTGTATTCCACCTGGTCCGGGAGAAGATGAAGCTGTACAAGACCCAGTTCGTAGAAAACACGCAGTCCCAGGGCAATCTGGGTGCTCTGCAGCCGATCGGTAATCTGATTCAGCCGGGCCAGAGGCACACGGCTCTGGCCGGCACGGGCTAACGACCGCCACAGGTGGGAGATCTCCCGCCTGGTCAGATGGGTATCGCTGAAGGGCCCGTTGGTCAATATATCCAGGCACTGGGTGCCCATATCTGTTTGGCGCAGGTCGGTGAGCACCAGCTGAATGGACCGCCGCCCCCGAAAATCGTCGGTCTGCGGCGAGAAAACCACATCTACCCGGTCCCCCAGGCGGGCCCGGATCTCGCCGAGGGGCTGGGAGAACCAGACACAATCGTAATAGTGCTTCCGCTTCTCCAGCTGGAGTTTTGTATGTTTTCCGCCTCCGATGGACACGGCGTTCAGCAGGGTGGCGCTGCGCAGACACAGGAGCGGACGCGGGTTGCCGGTGCCGCATGGCTCCAGCAGATCCAGGCTCTCCACACATTTCATGGAAAGCAGTTCCGGATCCTCTACGAGAATATCCGGTGAAATCACCGCTTCTTCCTGCGGGGCGTGGGCGGCGTAATAAGCGCAGAAACTTTCCCGGAAGGCGTCGATGTTTTCCTTCTTTAAATTCAGGCCCGCCGCCTGGGCATGTCCGCCGAAAGAATCCAGGTATGCCCCGCAGGCGGAAAGCGCGTCAAATAAATTAAATCCACCCCAGCTGCGGCCGGAGCCCTTTCCTCTGTCCCCGTCCAGAGAGATCATAATTGCGGGGGCGTGCCAGGCATCAGCCAGACGGGAGGCTACAATGCCGATAACTCCCTGGTGCCATCCCTCTTTGGCCAGAACAATGGGCTGCCCCATCTGCCGACGGGCGAGCATTTTTCCGGCTTCCTGCCAGATATCCGCTTCCAGCTGCTGCCGCTCCCGGTTCAGATCGCAGAGAGAGACGGCGTATTTCTGTGCCAGGGATGGCTCCTGCTCCAGAAGGAGCCTGGTTGCCTCGCCCGCGTGGCCCAGGCGCCCGGCGGCGTTGATGCGCGGGGCGAGGACAAACCCGATGGAGCTGGCGTTCAGCCGCTCCGGTTCGATGCCAGCCTGTTCCATCAGAGCGCCCAGACCGGGCCGGGGCATGGTGCGCAGTTTAGCAAGGCCGTATTTTGCAATCTTGCGGTTTTCTCCCAGCAGAGGCATCACATCGGCGATGGTCCCTACAGCCACCAGATCCGCATACCGGTTCAGCATGGTGCGGTCTTCCCCGGACAGGGCACAGACGAGTTTGAAAGCAACCCCTACTCCGGCCAGGTTCCTGGCGGGATTGTTCTCGTCCCGCTTGGGATCCACGACGGCAACGGCATTCGGTAAAATATCCTGGCACTCATGGTGATCCGTTATGATCACATCCATGCCGAGGGAACGGGCATAGTCTGTTTCATCCATGGCGGTAATACCGCAATCCACGGTCACCAGGAGGCTGACGCCTTTTTCCTGCAGTTTCGTAATGGCGGAGCGGTTTACGCCATATCCTTCTCCCAGCCGGTTTGGAATGTATATTTCTACCCGCACGCCGCGGGTGCTCAAATAATCATAGAGAAGACAGGCAGACGTGATGCCGTCTACATCGTAGTCCCCATATACCGCGACGGTTTCCCGGTTTTCTATGGCCCTGCGCAGCCGGTCTGCCGCCGCCTCCATGTCGGGCAGAAGCAGGGGACTTTCCAGCTCAAAACTTCCGTCTGAGAGAAATTCTGCTGCCTGCTCCGGCGTCTCAATGCCTCTGCAGGACAACACCAGAGCCAGCAGAGGGGTACAGCCGGCCTGGACCAGCGCCTGGGGTACAGGCCGGGAGGGTGGTATGTTCCAAGATATCGAGCTCATATTTGTCCCTTCATCCTATTTTGTCTGATTATACGCCTATGCGGCAAACAATGCAATCTTTAACCGTACACGGGGCAAAATTTCCAAGGATCTGGAAGGCGGGAAGTCTTCTCGCGTTCCTCCCCCGAGGGATGAAGCAGGGCGGCTGCCGGATCCGGATTTTCACTTCCGTGCCTGCAGGCGCTCCGGCTGTGTGTGCACAGGGAAAACCGGCGAGGGAAGATTTTACAAGAGAGACTTTTTGTGCTATACTGGGGATCAGCCCATTCAGGAGGTTGGAGGTTGGAGATATGGAGAGTATTGAACTGGATTTCTCCGAGCAAATCCCGGAGGCAGCAGAAATCGAAGAAAAGATGCTTGGGTACAGGCAGCAAATTGCGCAGGGTCTTCAAAATGGGATGAGCTTTGCCCAGGCGGAAGAGCTGTGGCGCCAGTTGATCGCGGATACCGAAGCGATCTACGCCAGATTCTCCTCCGGCATTTTCTCTGCGTTCAAAGAAGAAGTCGAAATCCGTAAAAAACCGAGTACAGGGGAAGAGGAACCGAGTACAGGGGAAGAGGAATAAAGCGAATCCGCAGCGGGAGGACCGCCCGCACCCATGTTTACTGGGGCTTTTCTGTACAAACTTGATTCCGAGGGGAAACAGCTGGTCAAAGTAGATGCATTCCAGGTTCTCCGCTTTGCTTCGCTTGCGGATGGCGGAGATCTTCGTATCCGCAAAGGGGAGCAGCGCAGGATAGAGCCATCAGCGCAGGAATCAACATAACAGGAAATGAGAGCATTCGTTTGCTTTGCGCGCTTTTCCATAGGCGGAACCGGGGGCCCCACGGGGCTCACCTGCTGATACTGGTTCCCTTCGTATCGTTGAGCGAAAAACTCCTGCCTCCAACATAGGCAGCGGGAGCATGGCACATCGGCGGAAGCCCTTGCTATAAAAGAACAGATAGCGTATAATAAGGACGGCGGCAGACACAGGACGGCCGGGAAAGAAGACGGCTCCCACCAGACAGGCCCGATTCTATAGGGCTTATCCGGACAGGAGCGAACAACAGGGCGTTTTCTTAGAAGGAAGACCGGATGAGGGATTTTCGGGAGGCTTTATGAGTCACAAAAAACGGGCGCTTCTCTTTCTGGGATTGAGCGTAGTGCTATTTATTGTTGCATTGGTGATGGGAGTACGGGCTCTTACGAGAGAACCGGAGCCGGTAACACAGCAGATAGAGCAGACCGAGCAATCCCAGCCGCAGGAGAAAAAGTCCGGGTGGTTTTCCCGACTTTTCGGCGGGGGCAGAGAGGAGAACACAGCAACAGCCGAACCCTCTGCAACGCCGCAGCCTACGCCGACGGCCTGGCCGGGGCCGGAAATATCGGAACAGGCGGTGCTGGCAGGCAGCGATTACTTTGACAATGCCGCCTTTCTGGGCAATGAGATGATGGACAGTCTGATGATGTACGATTATGAAGATGTCCTGCCGGATGACGAAAGCCACTGGTTCTGGGATGATGATCTTACCGTTCTGGAATCCGTTCCCTATGCGGAGAAGATGAAAGACGGTTCGTTCGGGAAGATCTATATTTGCTTCGGAACGCATGAGATGAATTATGATTCTTCCACCCTGCGGGAGGGTTATGACATGCTGCTGGACCAGCTGGAAAGGGATCATCCAGGCGCTGTCCTTTATCTGGTGAGCGCGCCGCCGGTGAGTCTCTGGAAGTCATCCAACAGTTCCTCTCAAACCAGAGAGCTGGTGCAGTCATTCAATGCCATGCTGAAGGAGATAGCAACCGAGCGCAAGGTATGGTATCTGAATGTCTACTCGTCCCTGTGCAATGAAGAGGGTTACCTGCCCTCGGATGTGACCAATGACGGCGTTCACTTTAATCCGGCTCATTTTGAGTCATGGTACGATACTATGCAGCGCTATTATATTCCCAGCGGAACTGCGGTGCCCGCAGCAGCACCTGCCGGCTCCTCCCCGGGGGCAGCGGAGAACGGCCAGGCAGGAGAGAGTGTCGGGTGAGTACAATGGAAAAGGAAGATTTCGGGTCAACTACTCACGAGGTATAGGCCTCGGAGCTTGTGACTGACCGGAAGTGCAGACGCCTCTATGAGGCTCCTTCCTTTGGCTTCCCAGGCAGATGCCGGTGAGTGACGTGCCATCGTG
>CAZGAM010000024.1:0-18723 GCA_964523685.1 uncultured Oscillospiraceae bacterium
ACTATCTGCGCCAGACCCCGGACTATGCCCAGACCCTGTTCACCTTCGGCATTATGCCCAAGCACGACATCGAGGGTGTGGACATGAATGACCCCAACAACGGCTACAATGACCAGCCCTGCGGCACCGGCCCCTATAAATTTGTGGAGTGGGTCCGGGGCGAGTATATCAAGCTGGAGCGCAACGACAATTACTGGGGAGACAACGGCCCCTATCTGGATACCGTGACCTTCCGCTTTGTGACGGATGAGAACACCCGCATCAATATGCTCAAGACCGGAGAGATTGACTTTACCTACGGCATCGGCTTCCCCAACTATGACCAGGTGAGCGAGATTGAGGGGACCACCACCATTGTGCACCCCCTGAACAGCTGGTGCTATCTGGACTTCAACCAGAAGGTGCCCGGCTTAGACGATGTGAATGTGCGCCGGGCCATCGCCTGCGCCATTGACAAACAGTCCCTGGTGGATCAGCTGTTCGGCGGCATCCCCATCGCCTGGGACCAGCCCTGGATGTCCAGCGATCCCTTCCACGTAGACGGCTTCCAGAGCGAGTGGAGCTATGATCCCGAGAAGGCCGCCCAGATTCTGGACGACGCCGGCTGGGTCATGGGCTCCGACGGGGTCCGGGAGAAGGACGGCACGAAGCTGGAGTTCGTCATCAGCTGCAACTCCTCTTCCGCCAACTATGTGGATGTGGAGCAGGTGATCATCGGCTTCTTGAGCCAGGTGGGCATCAAAGCCACCGCGGAGAACGCCGCCGCATCCACCTGGACAGCCAATATGTACGCCGGTGAGTATGAGATGGGCGTGGGCGGCTACATCACCAGCCCGGGCGCGACCCGTACAACCATGTACGCCAATCCCGACGAAGGCGGCCTGCTCAACCGGGGCAGCTGGATCAACGATGAATTCACCGCACTGGCCAACCAGATGGACCTGGAGATGGACGAGCAGGCCCGCAAGGAACTGGTGGAGCAGGCCTTGGCGATTTTCGACAGCGAACTGCCCCAGCTGGTAGTCTACAACAACACGGAAATTGACGTGGTGAATGAGAACCTGAAGGGCTTTGAACCCAACCCGACCAATATGACCAACTTCTGCCAGTCTGCCGGCTGGTGGCTGGACGAGTAAGCATTCTGCGGAGCTTTCCCAATTTGGCAGCAATCCGGGTGCGGCTTTCGACAGGGAGATGCCGGAGCCGCACCCGGTCTTATTTTACTCCCGCCTGGCTCATGCCGGGGCCGGCGGCGGATCTTCCGGAGGAGGGGTTTTCATGCTGAAGTACATCATCAAACGAGTGCTCTCCGCAATTCCCATGCTGATCGCCGTGTCGATCATTATCTACGCCCTGCTGCAGGCGATGCCCGGCGATCCCCTGGATATGTACCTGGAAAACCCCAGCGCCACCCAGGAGGCCATCGAGGCGATTAAAGAGTCCTACGGGCTGAATGAGCCGGTGTACATCCAGTACCTCAACTGGGTCAAGGGCCTGCTCACCGGGGATTGGGGCCGCAGCTTTACCTCCCGGCGGCCGGTTCAGGAGCTGATCGGCGAGCGGCTGCTGCCCACCCTGCAGCTTACCGGTACCGCCTTTGTCATCTCTCTGTTCATCGCCGTGCCCATGGGCATTACCGGGGCGATTCGAAAAGGCAAACTGTTTGACAACGTCACCTCCACCGTAACCTTCCTGGGCATTTCCATGCCCTCCTTCTGGTTCGGCATGATGCTCCAGCTTCTGTTCTCGGTGGAGCTGAAGTGGCTGCCCACCGCCGGGCGGGCGGAGATCTCCGGGCCCGGAGCCGGCAGCTTCTGGGATGTGCTGCGCCATCTCATTCTGCCCTCTATCGTGCTGTCGTTTATCTACATCGCCAGCTGGACCCGGTACGCCCGGTCCAACTTCCTGGAAGTGCTCAACCAGGACTATATCCGCACCGCCCGGGCCAAGGGGCTGAAGGAGAAGACGGTGCTGTGTATCCACGCCCTGCGCAACGCCCTCATCCCCCTGGTGACGGTGGTCATGCTGGATATTCCGGCCATCTTCTCCGGCGCCGTGGTCACGGAGACAGTATTTGCCTGGCCGGGCATGGGCTCGTTTTTCAACGACGCTTTGAACAAACAGGACTTTCCCGTACTGATGGGGGTGCTGATGATCAACGCCGTGCTGGTGATTGTGAGCAACCTGATCGCGGATATCCTCTACGCAGTGCTGGATCCCAGAATCAAGTATTAGGGGGCGGAAGGGCATGACGATCTTCAAAAGCCAGAAAAAACAAGTGCAGGAGTGGGAGAGCCGCCAGTCGGAGCCCATTGTCCGCACGCCGGGCCAGCAGGCCTGGCGCCGGTTCCGCAAGAATAAACTGGCCATGTTCGGGGCCATTCTGCTGATTTTCCTGGTGCTGTTCGTGTTTGTGGGCTCGGCGGTGTCTCCCTACGATCCGGATATGTTCGATCTCATGAGCATCCGGGCCAAGCCCTCCCGGCAGCACCTTTTAGGCTGCGACGATCTGGGGCGCGACCTGCTGACCCGGCTCCTCTACGGCGGCCGGATCTCCCTGATGGTGGGTCTGGCCAGCGCTTTGCTGAGCATGACCCTGGGTACCTTGATCGGCGCGCTGGCCGGCTTTTACGGCGGGATCGTGGATTCGATGATGATGCGTCTGACGGATCTGGTGCTCACCATCCCCACCCTGCCCCTTCTCATGGTGGTGGGCTCGGTGTTCAAGCCCTCTCCCACGTATCTGGTGATCATGATCAGCGTCCTGAACTGGACCACTACCGCCCGCCTTGTGCGCAGCCGCTTTCTCACCCTGCGGGCGCTGGATTATACCAAGGCGGCCCGGGCCATCGGAGCCCGGAACAGCCGCATTATTCTCTGTCATCTACTGCCCAATGCCCTGGGAGCCATTGTGGTCACGGCCACCCTCTCGGTAGGCCGGTCCATTATTATGGAGTCGACCCTGTCCTATCTGAGCTGCGGGATCAACCCGCCCACCGCCAGCTGGGGAAATATGCTCCAGGATGCCCAGAGCACCATGGCCACCGCCCCGCTGACCGCCATCGCCCCCGGCCTTCTCATTCTTCTCACGGTGCTGGCGTTCAACTTCCTGGGGGATGGCCTGGATGATGCCATTGACCCGAAACGGGACCGCTGAAGGGAGGATACCATGGAGCTGCATGCAAAAACTCTGCGCCTGTCTGAAAAGGTGGCCCGGGCCACCATGGGCATTGACGCCCTGTACCGGGCGGAGGGGAAGGGAGAGGACGACGACGGCCTGGTGGTGCTGAATATGGCTCAGGTCCAGCCGGAGCCCTTCGAAGACTACGCCGCCGCCCGGGATGCGCTGGCGGATCTGGCCCGGGAGGCCCTGTCCCTGCCGGAGCCGGACAGGCGTTTGTACTACACCCAGGCGTGTACGTCGCTGTCGTCCTTCTGCGCCTGGCGGCAGGGGCGCCTGCCCCGGATGAGCGACCAGATCGGCCTTTTCCTCCACGCGGACCCGGCTCCCGCCACCCAAGCACAGCTGGACTTCTGGCGGAGCCGGCTCCGGGGCCTTCTCACGGATCTGGGCTATACCGGCGATCTGCCGGAGCAGATCGCCGCCTGGGAGCAGAAGAATCTGGTCCCGCCCGACGAGGTGGAGGGGTACATGAACGAGCTGCTGGCGGAGGCCCGGGAGCGGTGCGGGCAGATCCTGCCCCTGCCGGAAAACGACTTTTACCACTGCGTAACCGTCTCTTCCGGCCCCTTTAACGCCCGGAGCGACTATACCCATCGGCAGGTTGTGGTCAATACAGCACCCATTCTCACCACCCAGAAGATCAAGCATCTGGTGTGCCATGAGGTCTATCCCGGCCATTTTATGCAGTTTACCCTGCGCCGGCAGGCCTGGGAGCGGGGAGAGGGGGGACTGGACGGGACCCTGTCCGTGTGCAACCACGCCTCTTCCTGCACCTTTGAGGGCATCGCCGACGCGGGCATCTACTTCCTGGACTGGGACGAGGGACTGGACGATCAGGTGTGCATGCTCATAGCCGACATCCAGTCGGCTCTGGGCACCGCTGCGTCCTACCGGCTGCATACCCTGGGCTGGGAGCCGGACCGGGTAGAGGCATATCTCCGGGACAACGCCCCGGGCGGCGGAGAGGGCTGGGTTGCCAACCGGATGAAGTTTATCCAGGATCCCGCCCGGGCTGCCCTGATCTGGTCCTACTGGCGGGGAGATGAGGGCGTGTTTCCCGTTTGGCAGCGCGTGGCGCCGGAGGACCGGCCCCGCTTTTTCCAGTATATCTACGGGCGGCTGCATACCGTGCAGAGTCTGCAGCTGTTCCAGTGAGGAGGGAACCATGGGAGAAACGCTGCTGAAGGTATCGGGCCTCTCCACACGGTTCCACACGGACGACGGGATTGTCCACGCCGTGAGCGATCTGAGCTTTTCGGTGGATCGGGGAGAGAGCGTGTGTCTGGTGGGGGAGTCGGGCTGCGGCAAGAGCGTCACCTCCATGTCCATCATGCGCCTTTTGAAAATCCCCCCGGCGGAGGTGACCGGGACCATTACCTTTGAGGGCCGGGACCTGCTGAGCCTGCCCATGGACGAGATGCGGAAGATCCGGGGCAATGAGATTGCCATGATCTTCCAGGAGCCCATGACCAGCCTCAACCCGGTGTTTACCTGCGGGTTCCAGATCATGGAGGCCCTTCGCCTGCACCAGGGCCTGAACAAGGCGGAGGCCCGCAAACAGGCTATTGAGCTCATGCGCATGGTGGGCATTCCCATGCCGGAGAAACGGGTGGACGACTACCCGCACCACTTCTCCGGGGGCATGCGGCAGCGGGTGATGATCGCCATGGCCCTGGCCTGCAAGCCCAAGCTTCTCATCGCAGACGAGCCCACTACCGCCCTGGATGTGACCATCCAGGCCCAGATTATGGAACTGCTGCTGGAACTGAAGCAGAAGCTGGGTATGGCGCTCATTCTCATCACCCATGATATGGGCGTGGTAGCGGAGATGGCGGAGCGGGTGATCGTGATGTACGCCGGGGAGGCGGTGGAGCAGGCGGATGTGCACACCCTGTTCCGGGAGCCGGAGCACCCCTATACCATAGGGCTTCTGGCCTCCATCCCCAGGCTGGAGGACGACGACTCGGATCTGAATGTGATAGAGGGGACGGTGCCCAGTCTCTACGAGCTGCCGCCGGGCTGCCGGTTCGGGCCCCGCTGCACCTGGTGCACGGAGCGCTGCCGGACGGAGCACCCGCCCCTAACGGAGACAGACGGGCACCTGGTTCGGTGCTTCCGGGCGAGGGAGGAGCGGACATGAGTACACAATTTCAGCCGGTGGAACTGGGGGACGAGCTGCTGCGTCTGGAGCAGGTGCGCACCTATTACCCGGCGAACAAGGCCATGCGGGAGCAGGACCGGAAATACGTCAAGGCGGTGGACGGGGTGAGCTTTTCCCTTCGTTATGGGGAGACCCTGGGACTGGTAGGGGAATCGGGCTGTGGCAAGTCCACCCTGGGCCAGACCATCCTGCGCCTGGAACAGGCCACTTCCGGAAAGATCTTCTACCGGGGCGTGGATCTGCTCAGTCTGCCCAAAAAGGAGATGCGGCACCTTCGCAGCGAGATGCAGATTATCTTCCAGGACCCCTACTCCTCCCTTAACCCCAAGATGACGGTGGGCAGCATCCTGGCCGAGCCTATGAAGATCCACCACATCGGCACCGCCGCGGAGCGGGACCGGCGGGTGGGGGAGCTGCTGGAGATGGTGGATCTGCGGCCGGAGCACGCCAAGCGCTATCCCCACGAGTTCTCCGGCGGGCAGCGCCAGCGCATCGGCATCGCCCGGGCCCTGGCGGTCAATCCCAAGCTGGTGATCTGCGACGAGGCGGTCTCGGCCCTGGACGTGTCCATCCAGGCCCAGGTGCTCAACCTCCTCAGCCATCTGCAGAAAGAGATGAAGCTGACCTATCTGTTTATCGCCCACGGCCTGGCCACGGTCAAGCATATCTCCAACCGGGTGGGGGTGATGTACCTGGGAAAAATCGTGGAGCTGGCGGACAGCGATACCATCTACCGCAACGCCCTGCACCCCTATACCCAGGCCCTGATCTCCGCCATCCCGGAGCCGGATCCGGAGAAGACGAAACAGCGGGAGGTGCTTCAGGGAGATGTGCCCAGTCCGGTGGATCCGCCCTCAGGCTGCCGGTTCCACACCCGCTGTTCCCGGGTGTGTGACCGGTGCAAACAGGAGGAGCCGGCGCTGGAAGAGGTGGCCGAGGGCCATCTGGTAGCCTGCCATCTGGCGGGAAAATGCTAGGGGAGGTGTTGTGCCATGCGGAAAGTTTTTCCGGAAAAATATGAGCAGATCTGTCAGATTCTGCAGGAGAAGAACATCGGCCTTTGGCTTCTCATGGGCCGGGAGACGGTGGATATCTGCGACCCGGGCCTTCGTCTGGTGCTGCCGGTGGATATTATGGGTGTTTCCGCCTTCTTCTTTACCCCCGATGGCCGGCGGCAGGCCCTGGTGCGCCGGCAGGACGTGGCCGGCGTGGAGGCGGCAGGGGTCTTTACCCGGGTGGAGGGCTATGACCAGGACTTCGATGAGCGCCTGGCGGCTACCATACGGGAAATTGACCCCAACCAGATCGACATCAATGTGGACCTGTACGACGCCATGACCGACGGGCTGACCACCGGGCTCTACCTGCGGCTTCTGCAGGCGCTGAAGGGGACGGTCTACGAGAACCGCCTCAGCCTGGGCCAGGCGATCCGGGCCATCCGGGGCCGGAAGATCCAGAGGGAGATCGACCAGCAGGTGGAGGTATTAAAGCTTCTCAATCTGGCCTGTGAACAGCTCCAGAAGGTGCTGCACATCGGCATGACCGAGGAGGAGGTATACCTTTTTTGCCAGCAGTTTATGAAGGAGCACGACATGGTCAGCTCCTGGGATTCTTTCTGCTGCCCCCTGGTCCATGCCGGGGCCCGGAGCAATCAGGGGCTGGTACACCCGGGCAGCAACCCCATCCAACCGGGGGATACCTTCCACCTGAGTTTCGGCGCCAAAAAGAACGGGTACGCCACAGACTTTCAGCGGACCTGGTACGTGCGCCAGCCGGGGGAGACCGGCGTCCCAGCGGAGGTGCAGCGGGCCTTCAATGTGGTGTGCGGCGTCATAGAGACGGTGCGCACCCGCATGCGGCCGGGTATGGAGGGCCGGCAGGTGGATGAGATGGCCCGGACCATCATGGAGGGGGCGGGCTTTTCCTACTCCCGGGGCAGCGGCCACGCGGTGGGCATGGCCCTGCACGACGGCTGCTTCCAGTTGTGTCCGGACAACCCGGTGCTGGGGGACCTGCCCGCGCGCCGGCTGGAGGCGGACAATGTGTTTACCCTGGAATTTTTCGCAGATACCTCCCGGGGCGTGGTAGCCATCGAGGATATGGTGCGCCTGACGGAGCATGGGGGCGAGTTTTTGTACAAACCCCAGAAGGAGATTTGGATCCTGTGAGAGCAGGCGCCGGGGGCCGGCGCCGATAGGAGGCAAATATGGAAAAACTGAGTGAGGAGACCCTGCGTTTTGGCGAGGAACTGGCCAGCGTGACCCTGGGCATTGATGCCCTGGACCGCCGGCTTCACGGCATAGACGACGAGTACGACGGGCTGGTGGTGATCAATATGGGCTGGCACCAGGTCACGCCCCTGGAGGACTTTTCCCAGGCCCGGTCCGTTCTGGCGGAGCTGGCGAAAAAGACGTTTGCTCTGCCGGAACCGGACCGGCGGCTGTACTACCTGCAGACCTGCCTCTCCCTGGACAGCTTCTGCGCCTTCTGCCAGGGGCAGCTACCCTCCCTGACGGATCAGGTGGGGCTGTTCCTCCACGCGGACTGTGCCCCGGTGAGCGAGGCCTACCTGAAGGACCGGTGCGCCCAGCTCCAGGCCTGCTTTGACCGGCAGGGGATGCATGGGGACCTGAAAAGCTGTACCGCCGCCTGGGAGGAGAAAAACCGGGTCCCGTCGGAGAAGGTCAAAGAGACCATGCTCTCTCTCATGGCGGAGGCCCGGACCCTGACGGGGCAGTTCCTGCCTCTGCCGGAGGAGCTCTACTCCTGCGAGACGGAGCAGGGCGGCTCTTTCAGTGCCCGAAGCGAGTACGATAAGAGACGGGTGGTGGTGAATATTGAACCCGTCTATACGCTGCAGGCGCTCAAGCACCTGGTGTGCCATGAGGCCTATCCCGGCCACTACATGCAGTTTACCATGCGCCGGGTCCTGTGGGAGCAGGGGTACGCGGCGGCGGACGGGCTGCTGTCGGTGTGCAACCATTCCTCCTCCAGTACCTTTGAGGGCATCGCGGATATGGGAAGCCGCTTTCTCGGCTGGGACGGGACGCCGGACGATGAGATATTCGCCATCCTGAGTGATATCAAGTCGGCTATGGGCACCCTCTCCTCCTACCAGATGAATGTGCTCCACTGGCCGGACGAGAAGATCCGCGAATACATGGAACCGTGGCCTATGCTGGGGGGACCCGGGGCGGTGAAAAGCCGGCTGAGCTTTGTACGCGACCCCTCCCGGGCCGCTCTCATCTGGTCCTACTGGCGGGGCGACCAGGCGGTGGCCGGAGTGCTGGACCGGGTGCCCAAGGCGGACATGCCCCGGTTCTATGACTACATCTATGGCCGGCTCCATACCCCCGCCAGCCTGCAGCTGTTCGCGTGAGGAGGGACAGGATGGGAACAATTTCGATTGAGGAGAAATTCGCGAAGCTGGGCGTGGACAACGCCCCCGGCCAGGAGGTGCGCCGCCGGGAGGAGAACCTGTCCCTGTTGGGCGGACCCCTGACGGGGCCCCGGGTGGACTTCTCCCACGGGGATGTGGATGCCTTTCCCCCCATTCCCGGCTCGCTGGAGAGCTTTCAGAGGGGGTTTCAGGAAGGCGCCGCCCAGGCCTATACGGAGTACCGGGGCCGGAGGAGCCTGCGGGAGGACCTGGCGGAGAAACTGGCCGCCTTTACCGGCGTGCCGGTGGACGCGGACAGGGAGGTCATTTTAACCCCGGGCACCCAGGGGGCCCTGTTCCTGGCACTGGGCGCCAACGTGGTCCGGGGGGACAAAGTGGCCATTGTGGAGCCGGATTACTTTGCCAACCGAAAACTGGTGGAGTTTTTTGAGGGAGAGCTGGTGCCGGTGGGCCTGGACTATTTCGGCTGCGAGGGCAGCCGGGCCGGGCTGGATCTGGACCGGCTGGAGAAGGTGTTCGCCCAGGGAGTGCGCCTTTTTGTGTTCTCCAACCCCAATAACCCCACCGGAGCGGTGTACACCCGGGCAGAGGTGGAGGCCATAGGGGACCTGGCGGCCCGGTACGGGGTAAAAGTGGTGTGCGATGAGCTCTACTCCCGGCAGATTTTTGACGGGCGTGCCTTCACCCACCTGCGGAGCCTGGGGCGGATGGAGGGAGACGATCTCATCACGATCATCGGCCCGAGCAAGACCGAGTCCCTCAGCGGCTTCCGCCTGGGCGTGGCCTACGGCTCGCCTCCCATGATTGCCCGTATGGAAAAGCTGCAGGCCATTGTATCCCTGCGCTGCGCCGGGTACTGCCAGGCGGCGTTTGCCAACTGGTTCTCCGAGCCGGAGGGCTGGATGGAAGAGCGGGTAGCGGCCCACCAGGCGATCCGGGACGAGCTGGTCCAGGCCTTCCGGGCTGTCCCGGGAGTGCGGGTGCGGCCCACCGAGGGGGGAAGCTATCTGTTTCCCCAGCTGCCGCCCCTGAGCCGGACATTGCGCGAGTTCGTGGCCGCCCTGCGGGTGCAGGCGAACGTGATCGTCACTCCCGGCACCGAGTTCGGGCCCTATCCGGACAGCATCCGCCTCAACTTCTCCCAGGATCCCGCCAAGGCCCGGGATGCCATGGACCGCATCGGACAGATGATAGAGCGGTACCGGGCATGAGCAGGAGCATAGGATTTTTAGGCTGCGGGAAGATCGGCCGGGCGGTACTGGCCCATGCCCGGGAGCGGGGCTGTCCCATCGCCTTTGTGCAGAGCCCTTCCTATGAGGCAGAGGCCCCGGGGGAGTTTCCCGTGCTGCGAAACGCGGACCGAAGGATCTATCAGCGGGCAGATCTGGTGGTGGAATGCGCCACTGCCGAGGCCCTGGAGGCCAATTTTGACGATCTCATCGCCTGCAGCGATGTGATGGTCTTCTCTCTGACCGCCTTCAGCCGGGAGGAATTTGCCAGCCGGGCCCGGCAGGCGGCCCGGGCCGGCGGCCATCAAATTTATATTCCCCATGGGGCGATTCTCGGCCTGGACGGTATCCGGGACGCCCGGAACTGCCTCACCAGCGTCCAGATTGAGACCATGAAAAGTCCCAAAAGCCTGGGCCTGACCCTCTCCGAGCGCACGGTGGTCTATGACGGTTCCACCCGGGGCGCCTGCGCCGCCTTTCCCCGGAATGTGAATGTGCATGCGGCGGTAGCCCTGGCGGGGATCGGGTTCGACCGGACCCGGTCCCGGGTGGTGGCGGATCCGGCGGTGGACACCAATACCCATATCATACGCCTGGCGGGGGAGGGCATCGCCTTTACGCTGGAGGTCTCCTCCTTTGCCGCCGGGGGCGTCACGGGGGTCTATACCCCCCTTTCCGCCTGCGGCAGTCTGGACCGGTACCTGGGCGGACAGGAGGAGTTTGTCTTTGTCTAAAAAAGACCCGGTCTCTCGGCCGGGCTTTGAAAATAGGATTAGGAGTGTGCAAGTCAATGAGGAAACTTTTATGTCTTGTCCTGTCTCTGGTCCTGGTCGTATCCCTGGGCGGCGCGGCCTTCGCGGACGAGATCACGGATCTGAAGACGTACCAGACGGTGAACTTTGAAATGTCCCATTTCAACATGTTCTACTCCCAGAGCTTGACGGAGCTGGATGTGCTGTCCAACTGTTTCGATGGTCTTCTGACCAACGACACCTACGGCAATCTGATTCCCAACGCGGCCAAGGAGTGGTCCAGCGATGACGGGGGCCAGACCTGGACCTTCGTGCTCCAGGACGGTATGACCTGGTTCGACAAGGACGGAAACTACAAAGCAGACGTGGTGGCCGAGGACTGGCTTTGGGGCCTGGAGTGGGTGCTGAACTTCGGCAAGAACGAGGCGGTCAATACCTCCATGCCCATCGAAATGATCCAAGGCGCGGAGGAGTACTACAACTACACCAAGGACCTGTATGAGTCCGACCCGGACGCTTGCCTGGCCCTGGGGCTGGAGAAGTTCAAGGAGATGGTGAAGGTAGAGGCGCCGGATGAGAAGACCCTCATCTACACCTGCAAGGATAAGCTGCCTTACTTCCCCACCGTGGCCACCTACAGCTGCCTGTACCCCCTGTCCGGGGCCCTGCTGGCGGAAGTGGGGGTAGACGGGTACAAGGCCATCTCCTGGGATACCCTGTGGTACAACGGGCCCTATACCATTACCACTTTTGTGCAGAACAACGAGAAGGTGCTCACCGCGTCCCCTGACTACTGGAACGCGGACAATGTAAAGCGGTTCAATACCGTAACCATTAAGATGGTGGAGTCGGAGGACCGGGCCTATAATATGTTCCAGAGCGGCGAGATTGACAACGTCACCCTCACCCAGTCCAATCTGCAGACCATCTACAGCAGCGAGTCCAACGAGTTCCACAACAACCTGACGGAGACCCGCAAGGGCAAGTATACCTATCTCATGCAGTTCAACTTCGCCAAGAACAACGAGGACGGGACGCCGGATACCAACTGGAACCTGGCGGTGAACAACGAGGCCTTCCGTCTGGCCTGGCTGTACGGCCTGGACTGGACACCCTACCTGGCCCGCTACAACGGCATCAACCCCCTGTCCTGCCAGACCTTCACCTTCACTGCCGACAATGTGGCTATGATGAGCGACGGCCGGGATTATACGGATCTGGTCATGGAGAACCTGGGCTGGGAGTACAAGACCGACTCCTATGACCGGTACCAGCCGGACAAGGCGGCGGAATACAAGGCCCAGGCCATGGAGGAGCTGACCGCCGAGGGCGTCACCTTCCCTGTGACGGTGGATTACTACATCAAGGGCGACAACCAGACCTCCAAGGACACGGCGGACATTTTCGCCCAGATGCTGTCCGACTGCCTGGGGGATGATTTCGTGAAGCTCAATATCAAGACGTACGTGGCCTCCTCGGTGACGGAGGTTCTGGAGCCCAGCCTGGCTTCCATCGTGTTCCCCGCCTGGGGCGCCGATTTCGGCGATCCCGTCAACTTCCTGGGCCAGCAGACCATTGGCGACCCCAACGCGTTCTTCGCCGGGGACTATGGTCACTATGAGCTGGTCACGGACGAGGACTCTCTGGAGACCTTCCAGACCTATACCGACATGGTCAACAGCGCCAAGCAGATTACCGACGATATGGACGAGCGCTATACCGCCTTTGCCGAGGCGGAGGCCTATCTTCTGAGCAAGGCGCTTCTCATCCCCACCTATGTGGATATCTCCTGGCAGCTTACCTGCGTGAACGACTACTCCAAGGTGTACGCGCCGTATGGCAACCAGTACTCCCGGTACATCAACTGGGAGACCAACGACGAGATCTACACCACCGAGGAGTATGAACAGCTGGCGGCGGACTACCTGAGCCAGAGCTGACCGAGCAAGAAGGAGCTGCCGCTTCCGGGCAGCTCCTTCGCCCTATTTGCCGAAGAAAAAGAGGAGGCATGTCATTTTGGAACGGAAAAATGCCTGGACAGAGTATACCCAGGCGGAGCGGGAGGCCCTGGAGCAGTTCAGCGGAGGGTACCGAACCTTTCTGGACAGGGCCAAAACCGAGCGGGAGTGTGTCAGTGCCTGCGTGGAAGAGGCGGAGAGGAAGGGCTTTTCCGACCTGGCCTCCTGGTCGCCGGGAACTGGCCTGCAGGCCGGAGACCGGATCTATGTCAACTGGAGGCAGAAGGCGCTTCTGGTCCTTGTCCTGGGCCGGAGGCCCCTGTCGGAGGGACTGAACATCCTGGGAGCCCATATCGACTCCCCCCGGATCGACGCCAAGCAGGACCCTCTCTATGAGGACAGCGGCCTGGCCTATCTGGATACCCACTACTACGGGTTCGTGAAAAAATACCAGTGGGTGGCCCAGCCCCTGGCCCTGCACGGGGTGGTGGTACGCAAGGACGGGCAGGTCCTCACCCTGGCCCTGGGGGAGGCGGAGGGCGACCCGGTGTTCTGCATAACCGATCTGCTGCCCCACTTGGGGGACGAGCAGATGAAAAAAGAGGCGGAGAAGGTGATTGCCGGGGAGGATCTGGATCTTCTCCTGGGCAGCCAGCCCCTGGAGGGCGAGGAGAGAAAGGCCGTCAAGGCCCGGATCCTCCAGATCCTGCGGGGGATGGGGATGGAGGAAGAGGACTTTTTGAGCGCGGAGCTGGAGATCGTACCCGCGGGGCGGGCCCGGGACCTGGGCCTGGACCGGAGCATGATCCTGGCCTACGGCCACGACGACCGGGTGTGCGCCTATCCCTCCCTGCGGGCCGTGGAGGACATAGAGGGTATCCCGGAGCGGACTGCGTGCGCCGTGCTGGTGGATAAGGAAGAGATTGGCTCGGTGGGCGCCACGGGGATGAACTCCTGGCTTCTGGACAATGTACTCTCGGAAGTGTGCGCCCTCCGGGGGGAGGAGGGAAATCTGGCGGTTCGCCGAGCCCTTCGCCGCAGCTTCATGCTCTCCAGCGATGTGTCCGCCGGGTACGATCCCCTGTATGCCTCGGTGTTTGACAAGAAAAATGCCGCCTTTCTGGGCGGCGGGCTCTGTTTCAATAAGTATCTGGGCAGCCATGGAAAAGGGGGAAGCAACGACGCCAGCCCCGAGTTCCTGGCCCAGATCCGCCGGATCATGGACGAGGCGAAAGTGACCTGGCAGAGCGCGGAGATGGGCAAAGTGGACGCCGGGGGAGGCGGGACCATCGCTGTGCACTGTGCCAAATACGGGATGAACGTGGTGGACGCGGGGGTGCCGGTACTGTCCATGCATGCGCCGTATGAGGTGGTCAGCAAGGCGGACCTGTACGAGGCGTACCGGGGCTACTGTGCTTTTCTGCAGAAGGCAGGGCTTTAGAAGAAGGACAAAAGAAGATAGACGAAAGAGACCAGAAGATCCGCCAGGCACAGGCAGGCATCCTGCTCCTCCCGGGTCAGGTCTTCAAAATTTCGAGGGCTCTCGTTCAGATAGTCCTCCATATCGCCGAAGGAGATGTCCGGGGGCCGGCGGCGGAGCCGGCGGGCCGGCAACCGGGGCAGGCGCAGTCCGTCCAGGCGGAGCCAGGCGACCCAGGCGGCGGCCAGGAACAGGAAAAAGAGGAAGAGGAAGGCCAAATGGAGGCTCTGGCCCGGTCCTGCCAGGAATTCTCTCCACAGCAGGGCAGCGGTCAGAGCGTATAAGAACCGGGCGAGGGCCTTGTAGACGAGGGGCCGGACCATATCCCGGGTAAAGTGTTCTTTCAGCCGCTGGATCATTTGTCTCACCCCCAGGCCCTATTATACAATTCTTTTGGGGCCTAGTGCAAGGGCGAAAACAGGAAAGAGAGAGGAGGGAAATTATGGGGAAATATGTGCTCAAGAGGATTCTGCAGTCTCTTGTGACGATTTTGCTGATCATCTGTATTGTATTTCTGCTGCTTCGTCTCATGCCTACGGACTACTTTTTTACCGAAGATGAGCTGATGAAGCTGACGGAAGAGCAGAAAACGGACCGGCTGCAGGCGGCCGGCCTGCTGGATCCGCCGTTGCAGCAGCTGGGCCGGTTCCTGTCGGGCCTGTTCTTCCATGGAGATTTCGGCATCTCCCGGCGGATCCAGGCCGGACAGCCGGTGGTAGAGGTAATCGCGGAGAAGTTTGTCATCTCCATGCGGCTGGGCGTGATTGCCTTTGCCATTTCGCTGGTTCTGGGGGTGGCTGCCGGCATCGTCCAGGCCTGGTTTAAGGATGGGATATTGGACAATGTGGGCATGGCCTTTACGGTACTGGTTCAGGCGGTGCCTCAGCTGGTGCTGTACTCCCTGATTCTGGTCTTTGGTTCCCGGCTTTTCGGCCTGCCGAGCATGTACTCCACCCGCAAGGAGTTTATCTCCTCCATTTTGCCGGTGATCTGTCTTTCTGTGGGCTCTACCGCCAATTACATGCTCTGGACCCGCCGGTATATGGTGGATGAGCTCAACAAGGACTACATCCGCCTGGCCAGGCTGAAGGGCCTTTCCAACTCCCGCATTATGTTCCGCCACGTGCTGCGCAACGCCATGGTGCCCCTGGTGCAGTATATGCCCTATTCCCTGCTGATGACCCTGGGCGGTTCCCTGCTGGTGGAGCGGTTCTTCTCTGTACCGGGCATGGGCCCGCTTCTCACGGATTCCATCAGCCGGTATGATGTGAACGTGGTGCAGGCGCTGGTGATCCTCTACGCGGTGATGGGTATTTTGGGCCTGCTGCTGGGCGATCTGCTCATGACGGTGATCGACCCGCGAATCCGCATCACGGGAAAGGAGGAGACCACCCGATGAAGGAAAATCTGACGGATCAGGAGCTGTTCTCCTTTGTGGAGTTCCGGCCTGAACAGGCGGAGAAGACAGGCTACTCCGAGTATTCCTACTGGAAGAGCGTGTTCCGCAACTTTCTCAAGAAGAAGACCGCGGTGCTGATGCTGATCGTATTTGCGGCGCTTTTTCTGTTCACTTTTGTGGCGGGGGCGATCAGCCAATACGATGTGCACCACCTGCGCACGGATATGAATCTGATGTTTACCCCACCCAACCGCCAGTTCTGGTTCGGTACGGACAATCTGGGCCGGGACTACTGGAGCCAGGTGTGGTACGCCACCCGTACCTCCATCCTCCTGGCGTTGGTGGTATCCACCGGGGAGATCGCCCTGGGGGTGGTGATTGGACTGGTATGGGGCTATGTCCGGTCCCTGGACCGGTTCTTTACGGAACTGTATAATCTCATCGACAACGTGCCGACCATCATCTACATGACGCTGATCGCCCTGATGGTGGGCAAGACCTATCTGATCATGGCGGTGACCATGATCCTGTTCGGCTGGCTCCAGACGGCCAGAAATGTGCGCAATCTTGTCTTTATGTACCGGGACCGGGAGTACAACCTGGCGTCCCGGTGCCTGGGAACCGGCCTGTGGCGGGTGCTGGTGAAGAACATCCTGCCCTATCTGGTGAGTGTGATTGTCCTCCGCTTTGCCCTGGCCATCCCGGGAACGATCGCCTATGAGACCACCCTGGCCTATCTGGGCCTGATGGACATCTCTACCCCGTCTCTGGGCATCCTTCTGCGCAATGCCCGAAGTTATTTTCTGGACTATCCCTATCTGCTCCTGTTCCCGGCGGTTATTGTCTCGCTGATCACAGTGACCTTCTACCTGGTGGGCAACGCCTTCTCGGATGCCTGTGATCCGCGCAATCATGTGTAGCGAGGTGGAAAGCAATGGCATACGAATCTGGTCCCATTCTCACAGCCCGGGACGTAGAAGTCCAGTTTACCCTCCGCGGTCAGAGTCTGATGGCCATTCGCAAGTGCTCCCTGGATCTGTATGAGGGGGAGACCCTGGCAATTGTGGGCGAGTCCGGTTCCGGCAAGAGCGTGCTCACCAAGTGCTTTGTGGGCATGCTGGACAAAAACGGATCCATTGTGGGCGGCTCCATCCAATATGAAGGGCAGGAACTGACCGGCTTTCACACCGAGCGGCAGTGGCGGACCATCCGGGGCCGGGAGATCGCCATGGTGACACAGGATCCCATGACCAGTCTCAACCCCCTGAAGCCGGTGGGAAAGCAGATCCAGGAGTCCATAGAACTGCATCAGGGACTGCACGGGGCCGCGGCCCGGAAGGAGGCGGTCCATATGCTGGACCTGGTGGGCATTCCTGATGCCCCGCGCCGGTTCAGCCAGTATCCCCATGAGTTCTCCGGCGGCATGCGCCAGCGGGTGGTCATCGCCATCGCGGTGGCATGCAAGCCCCATATTCTGATCTGTGATGAGCCGACCACGGCCCTGGATGTGACGATCCAGGCCCAGATCCTCCAGCTGATCCGGGACCTGCAGAAGCAGCAGGGGATGACCATTATCTATATTACCCACGATCTGGGCGTGGTCGCCAATGTGGCTGACCGGGTTGCCGTTATGTATGCCGGGCAGATAGTGGAGGCGGGGACGATTCAGGAGGTGTTTTTTGAGCCGAAGCACCCCTATACCTGGGCACTTCTGGGCGCTCTTCCCCAGCTGGGAGTAAAAGGGGAGCCCCTGCCCGCCATTGACGGCACGCCTCCCAACCTGTTTCACGCCATCCAGGGGGATGCCTTTGCCCCGCGGAACCGGCATGCCCTGAAAATAGACTTTCTGGAAGAGCCGCCTATGCTGAGCGTGTCCCCCACCCACCAGGCCAAGACCTGGCTGCTGGATCCCCGGGCGCCGGCGGTGGAGCCGCCGAACACCATAGAGAAACTGTCCCGGACCAGCGGCCGAGCGCGAGCGGCGGAGCCGCCTTCCCAGCCGGTACCCAGGGAAAAACTGGTGGAAGTAGAGAATCTGCAGGTGACCTTCGGCACCGGCAGGAAGAAATTCACAGCGGTCAGTGAGGTGAATTTTGATATTTACCGGGGAGAGACATTCGCGCTGGTGGGAGAATCCGGCTCCGGCAAGACGACCATTGGCCGAGCCCTTCTGAGAATATACCCTGTCAGCCAGGGGGAGGTTCGCTTCAAGGGCCGGCGGATCACCGGGAAAATTGACAAGAGTCTGGATCAGGAAATCACCCGCAGCTGCCAGATGATCTTCCAGGATCCCATGGCCAGCTTGAACGAGCGGGCAAAAGTGGATTACATTGTCTCCGAGGGGCTGATTAACCACCACCTGTATCAGGACAACCAGGACCGCCAGGACAAAGTGCACCGGGCCCTGGAGGAAGTCGGACTGCTGCCGGAATTTTCTTCCCGTTTTCCCCATGAGTTTTCGGGTGGACAGCGCCAGCGCATCGGCATTGCCCGGGCGCTGATTATGGAGCCGGAATTTGTGGTGGCGGACGAGCCCATCTCGGCGCTGGATGTGTCCATCCGGGCGCAGGTACTCAATCTGCTCAATGAGATGAAAAAGAGCCGGGGGCTTACCTACCTGTTCATCGCCCACGATCTGTCAGTGGTCCGCTATATCTCCGATCGGATCGCGGTTATATATAAAGGGCGCATTGTGGAGATGGCAGACAGCGAAGAACTGTTTCGATGCCCCCTGCATCCCTACACCCAATCGCTTCTATCGGCAGTGCCCAATCCCAATCCAGTTCTGGAACGGGCCAAGAAGCTGATTGTCTATGATGCCTCCGTCCACGACTACTCGGCGGATCCCCCGGTCTGGTCCGAGATCGTTCCGGGACATTTTGTCTACGGAAACCAGCGGGAGCTGGAGCAGTACAGGAAAGAAGCGGACAGATAAGTTTGGACGCCATGCCACTGCGTTGGGGAGAAACAAGAGGTCCAGCCCGGAATGGATGCTTTGGGAACCGGAGATCTGCTTTTGGCAGCGCTCCGGTTCGTTTTTAGAGCCGAAAGCCCCAGAAAAAAGCAGAGGCGTGCAAAGTGTGCAGGCTGCTGACAAGCACATTCTCCGGCATGAAAAATTGGCTCTTGCCTCTTTCTTCGACATTAACCAGCTGCTGGT